>CAZRDI010000050.1:0-9612 GCA_964598825.1 uncultured Dehalococcoidales bacterium | reverse complement strand
TGACTTTGTTGAGATTCAGGGCACGGCTGAAGGCAAGCCTTTCTCCAAGGAAACCATTGATGCCCTGCTCTCTCTAGCCGAAAAAGGCATCAGGGAGCTGTTTCAAGTCCAGCAAGCCGCCCTGGAAGCAGCCGGAACAAGGTAGACACCTAAGGACGAACCTGCCCGCTGCCGAAGATAATCCACTTGTAAGTAGTTAGTTCCTTTACCCCTAATGGACCGCGAGCATGCATTTTCTGCGTGCTGATACCCACCTCAGCCCCCAGCCCGAATTGACTGCCATCGGTAAACCTCGTGCTGGCGTTGACATATACGCAGGCGGCATCCACCTCGTTGAGAAAGCGCATAGCGGCGGCATATTCCCCGGTGATAATAGCCTCGGAGTGCCCCGAGCCGTAGTGCTCAATATGCTCCATCGCCTCATCCAGAGAGTCCACCACCTTTATTGCCCCCACCAGCGCCAGAAACTCCTTACCCCAGTCCTCATCCGCAGCCGATACAAGTTTCAGAGAGGAAGTTGATTTAAGGATGGACAAAGCCCGCCGGTCGCAGTGCATCTCCACCCCGGCCTTAGCCCACTCAGCCGCTACCAGCGGCAGGTACTTATCTGCAATACCAGCGTGAACCAGCAGGGTATCCAGGGCATTACAAACCGTGGGCCGCTGCACCTTGGCATTAAAAGCAATAGCCACCGCCTGAGCCACATCGGCGCTTTTATCCACATAGGTATGGCAAACACCAATCCCCCCGCTTACCACGGGCATAGTGGCATTATCGGTGACGGACTTTATCAATCCGGCACCGCCCCGGGGAATAACCAGGTCAATGGTGTCGTTCATTTTAAGCAGGTGATTGACCAGAGCCCGGTCAGTATTCTCAACAAACTGCACCGCCCCCTCGGGCACACCCGCCCTTGCCACCGCCCCCTGAACCACCTTAGCCAAAGCACTATTGGAGTTAATCGCCTCTTTACCACCCCTGAGGATAATAGCGTTGCCCGACTTCAGGCAAAGGACGGAGATATCTATGGTAACGTTGGGTCGGCTCTCGTAGATAGCGCCGATTACGCCCAACGGGACCCGCTTTCTGCCTATCAGCAGACCGTTGGGCAGGGTGCGCATATCAAATACCTCGCCCACGGGGTCGGGAAGTGCCGCCACCGCCAGCACATCCCGGGCTATAGCCTCAAGGCGACTTGAGTCCAGCATCAGCCGGTCAAGCATAGCCGCGCTCACCCCCGATGCCTCCGCTTCCTTGTAATCAATTTGATTAGCCGCCAGCACCTTGTCCTTCTTAGCCAGCAGGTCATCGGAGATGTTATGCAGAGCCTTATTCTTGACCTCAGCCGAAAGGTAAGCCAGCCGGCGGGACGCCGCCTTAGCCGCTTTTCCCTTGGCTTCCAGTTCTTCAATAGCGTTTTTCATGTTCGCCTCCAACCTATAATACCACCAGATTATTGCGGTGCACTACCTCCGAGCCGTAGTCGTAGCCGAGCGTAGCAGCGATTTTCTTTGAATGGACCCCTTTAATAGTCGTAATATCAGCCGAGCTGTAGTTGGTTATGCCGCAGCCAAGGTGAGACCCATCCGGGTCATAGATATTGACTATGTCACCCCGCTGAAACTTGCCTTCAATCTGCTTGATACCAGCCGCCAGCAGGCTGCGGTTTTGCTTCTTCAGCGCCACAGCCGCCCCGGAGTCCACCACCAGCTTCCCCTTGGTGGAAAGACCGCTGAGCATCCAGCGTTTACGGCTCTCAAGATTGCTGGTAGCCGGCAGAAAACGGGTGCCGATAGCTTCACCGGCGGCTATTCTTGAAATAACGTCCGGCTCTCTCCCGTCCGCAATAACCACGGTTACCCCGCAGGCAGTCGCCATCTTAGCCGCTTCTATCTTGGTTGCCATACCGCCAACGCCGAGATTACCGACCGTACCGGTCGCCAGACTCTCAATTTCCGAATCTATCCTGTCCACCTGCGGGATAAGACGGGCATCGGGGTTACGGCGCGGGTCGGCAGTATAAAGTCCACCAATATCGGTAAGAATTAACAGCAGGTCGGCATCAACCAGATTAGCCACCATAGCCGACAGATTATCGTTATCGCCAAACTTCGCCTCCTGAATCTCATCAACCGCCACCACGTCATTCTCGTTGACAACACACACCACCCGCAGCTCCAGCAAAGCCATGAGGGTATTGCGGGCATTTAGATAACCGGCCCGGTCAGAAAGGTCAGCCCTGGTAAGCAAAGCCTGAGCCACCGTAATATCATGCTGGCTGAGCAATCGCTCGTAGACATTCATCAGCCGACTCTGCCCCACCGAAGCCAGCACCTGCTTAAAGGGAATGCCCCTGAGTTTCCCGGTCAGCCCCAGCTTATACCTGCCGGCGGCTATGGCTCCGGAAGAAACTATGAGCAACTCCGCACCCTGCCTGTGCAACTGCGCCAGCTGAGCAACCAGGCGCGACATTACCTCCTCATTCAGGTGGTCGCTGCCACCGGTGAGCAGACTGGTGCCAAACTTGGCCGCTATCCGGCGATATGACAAGGTTGATTTCGCTTTCTTATTCATCTACATCACAATCCTAATAGAGTGGCTTCATTATAGCAAGCCGAGGGAGGTTGGACAAGAGAGCAGGATACTATATCAAAATACCCCGCCCTGTGCTAAAATTCATTTGGAGGGCTAGGCCGTTCACGGCTAGCCCTAGAGGTGTTTGGAGAGGAAATGGAGCTAGACCTTACCCAGCTACTGCATTTAATTGAGGAGATGCCCGCCTACCGCCAGCTTACAGGCGAGCTGAAACAGCAAAACGGAAACACAGGGGTGGCAGTGCTTGAGGCAGCTAAACCCTACCTCATAGCCGCCCTGTACCAGAACCTGCGAAAACCCATGCTGGTAGTTACCGCACAGCCGGAAAACAGCAAAAAGCTCCAGGAACAGCTCTCAACCTGGTGTGATTCCAGTCAGGTAAAGCTCTTCCCCGAACCTGACGCCTTCCCCTACCAGCGCATCGCCTCGGATACCTCCACCGAACTGGAAAGAATCCAGGTGCTCTCCGCTTTAGTAAGTAATGGAGATAATGCTCCTTTAATTGTCGCCTCGGCTCCGGCGCTCATGCAGAAAACTGCCCTTTACCGCGATTTCACCGCTAACTGCCACACTATAAAGCAGGGAATGGATATTGAACCATTTAAGCTGCTGGGCCGATGGCAGGCTATGGGCTACAGGCTGGAAAACGTAGTGGAGGTGCCGGGTACAATAAGCCACCGGGGCGGTATCATTGACATCTACCCTCCTACCAGCAACCTGCCCGCCCGGCTTGAGTTCTTCGGTAACACCGTAGACAGCATCCGTCTTTTCGACCCGGCAGACCAGCGCTCGCTGACAGCGGTGGCATCAATAGCTATCGTCCCCGCCACGGAAATACTGACGCCCCTGCTGAACAATAAGTCAGAACTGGAGCCAGTCCTTGACAATCTCGACCTCTCTCGCTGTAACCCCGAGGTGAGCCAGCAGTTCAAACAGGAACTAACCTTGCTGCTTAATAACCAGCGGCCGGACAATATGCAGTTCTATGCCCCGCTGTTTAACCAGGACAGCATTCTAAGCTACCTGCCCCAAGACGCCCTTATAGTGCTTGATGAACCCGTAAATATCAGACAAGCCACGGAGGACCTGGATGCCAGAGCCGAAGAGCTACGCGCCGAGAAACTGGGGGGAGGGGAACTGCCCGGCAATTTCCCCAGACCGTACCTCACCTGGCATGAGCTGGAACCGGGAATGAGGAGCCGGCAACGCCTGACACTCACCGCCTGGGGGAGCGCCGAAGATGAACAAACACACCGGTTAGACTTTGCCCCGGCCACCACCTACGCCGGACAGCTACCGGTGTTCATTAAAAAGACAAGGCAACTACTAAACCAGAAACACCGGCTCGTAATCATCAGTCACCAGGCAAGCCGACTATCGGAGCTGCTTGACGAAGAAGATATTATTGCCCCACCCCTTACTGAAATCAAACAGATACCCCCACCCCGCTCGCTGACCCTGCTCCAGGGTTCACTGGCCGAGGGCTGGACTATGAATAATGATACCCACCTGCTCACCGATGCCGAAATCTTCGGTTTCGTCAAGCAACGGCGGTTAATAAAGAAGCACCCGGTGCCGCACCACAAGCTGTTTATTGACATGGCTCCGGGCGACTACGTGGTGCATATTGAGCACGGTATTGCCAGATTCGTTGGCGTCATTACCATGAGCGCCGATAATACCGAAAAGGAATACCTGGTTTTGCAATACGCCGCCGGTGACAAGCTGTATGTTCCTACCGACCAGATAGACCGCGTCAGCCGCTACGTAGGTGCCGTTGAAAAGCCGCTGGCGTTGAGCCGACTGGGCACGCAGGAGTGGACACGAGCCAAGCAAAGGGTAAAGAAGGCAGTAGAGGACATTGCTCAAGGCCTCCTGGAACTCTACTCGGCCCGGGAAGTGGTGCCCGGCTTTACCTTCTCCCGTGATACGGTATGGCAGCAGGAGCTTGAGGCTTCCTTCCCTTATGTTGAGACCCCTGACCAGATAGAAGTCCTGAAACAGGTAAAAGGGGACATGGAGAAGGACAAGCCGATGGATAGACTGGTCTGCGGGGATGTCGGCTACGGCAAGACCGAGGTCGCTATACGCGCCGCCTTCAAGGCAGTGATGGACGGCAAGCAGGTAGCCGTGCTGGTGCCAACCACGGTGCTCGCCCAGCAGCACTTCGCCACCTTCAGCCAGAGGATGGACGCCTTCCCGGTAAGAATTGAGGTATTAAGCCGATTTCGGACGCCGAAAGAGCAACAGGCTATCATTGACGGACTGGCTAACGGCAGTGTGGACATCTGCATCGGCACCCACCGGCTATTGCAGAAAGATGTAACATTCAAAGACCTGGGGTTGCTAATCATTGACGAAGAGCAGCGCTTCGGCGTGGCCCATAAGGAACACCTCAAGCAAATGAGGCAGGAGGTAGATGTTCTCACCCTCAGCGCCACCCCTATACCCCGCACTCTCCACATGTCCCTGGTCGGGGTGAGAGATATGAGCACAATGGAAACTCCCCCAGAAGAACGCCTGCCCATCAAGACCTATGTTGCCGAATACGACGACCACCTCATCAGAGAAGCCGTACTTAGAGAACTGGAAGGCAACGGACAGGTCTTCTTTGTTCACAACCGGGTCCAGAGCATAGGCTACGTTGCCGATAATCTCCGCTCCCTAGTGCCCGAAGCCAGGATAAGCGTGGCTCACGGACAGATGCCTGAGGCAGAGCTGGAGAGAGTGATGGCTGACTTCACCCGGAGCAGGAGCGATGTTCTCATCTGCACCACTATTATTGAATCGGGACTGGATATCCCCAATGTTAATACCCTGATTGTTAACAGGGCTGATAAATTCGGCCTGACCCAGCTGTATCAACTACGGGGCAGGGTTGGACGCGGTGACAACCCTGCGTATGCCCACTTTCTATTTGACAGAGGGAAGCGCCTGACACCAATCGCCGAGAAAAGGCTAAGAACTATATTTGAAGCCACCGAACTGGGGTCTGGATTTGGCATCGCCATGAAAGACCTGGAAATCAGGGGGGCCGGGACCCTGCTGGGGGCAAAGCAGAGCGGGCACATAACCGCCGTTGGCTTTAACCTCTATTGCCGGCTGCTGGCTGAGGCGGTAGAAGAACTGAAAGCGAAGCGGGCTGGTGTTCAGGCAACCAAACCACCACCCCTGCCACCACCAACCATAGACCTGCCCCTGGCTGCCTATTTACCTGAAGAATACGTGTCCGATGTTGAGACCAGGCTGAGCCTCTACCATAAACTGGTAAAGCTGGATGAGGCTGAGCAGATAGAAGACGCCGCCCGAGAATTCAGCGATAGATTTGGCGCTCTGCCGCCGGAGGTTAGAAACCTGCTGTATGCCCTCAGAATCAAAATCCTGGCGGCTAAAGCTGGTATTGAGTCCATCAGTACTGAGGACAGGCAAATAGTGCTCAGGCTGCTTGAGGGCTTGCGGTTTGATAAGCAGAAACTAGGGCCCTTCTTCAAGGACGGCATCAGGATAGGCACCGCCCGGCTAAGTCTGAGTACCAAACGACCGGGGAAAGAGTGGCAGAGAATGCTGGAGGAGGTGCTCGTGCGGATAGGGTGATATAATTAACGATAGCTCAAATAATGCTAGAGGAGGTGTAAAATTATGAACTGGACTCCGGTAACAGATTGGCTTTTGCAACATGGAACGAGGATTCTAATTATATTACTGGTGGGAATTGTGCTATGGCTTGTCCTGAAAAAGCTCCTTCCCCCCCTGGTACGCCGCTCCGTGGCCCGAAGCAGGGACAAGGAAAGCAAGACAGGAATGGAGAAAAGAACGAAGACCCTGCTCACTGTTTTCATGGGAGCAGGCAAAATTATAATAGGTGTAGTTATCATATTTATGATTTTATCTGAACTGGATGTGCCTATCGTGCCTGCCCTGGCCGGCTTAGGTGTTGTCGGTGTAGCTGTTGGCTTCGGCGCCCAGTACCTGATAAGAGACCTTATTGCTGGCACCTTCATCATCATGGAAAACCAGTATCGGACCGGAGATGTAGCCCGGCTCGCCGATGTCTCCGGGCTGGTGGAGCAAGTGAATTTGAGAAAGACCGTACTCCGTGACCTGGATGGTATAGTTCACCACATACCAAATGGCGAAATCAGAGTGTCCAGTAACCTTACCAGACACTGGGCACGGGCACATCTGAATATCAGCGTTGCCTACAAAGAAGACCTTGACCAGGTGATGTCCATACTAAAGAAAGTCTGGGAAGAAACCGCCAATGACCCCAAGTGGGGAGAATTCATAATCTCCAAGACACCGTCGTTCCTCAGGGTGGATAACTTCGGGGACTCAGGGATTACCGTCAAGCTGGCCGGCGAAACTCAGCCTATCAAACAGTGGGATGTCATGGGCGAACTGAGACGAAGAATCAAGCAGGCATTTGATGAACAGGGTATTGAGATTCCCTGGCCCCACACCAAGGTCTATTTCGGCAATTCTCCGGAACAGGCGGCAACCACAGACGAGGTTGACAGATAACCAATAAATCGCTTACTTTATGGAAGAGAAGGTGCTATAATACCATAATTATTATGATAACCAACTCTAATAAAGAAAGATGTATTAAAGATATATCGGGGAGCTCAATTTGAAAATATTAATGATCTACCCAAAATACCCGGACACCTTCTGGAGTTTTAAGCATGCCTTAAAACTCGTCTCTAAAAAGGCTTCTTTCCCTCCTTTGGGTTTATTAACCGTAGCCGCCATGCTCCCCAACGAGTGGGAGAAAAAGGTGGTGGATATGAATGTAACCGCCCTGACTGATAAAGAACTTAAATGGGCTGATTATGTATTTATCAGTGCCATGACGGTGCAAAGAGATTCGGTCAAGGAAGTCATAGCCAGATGCAATGAACTTAATGCCAAAATTGTCGCCGGCGGTCCCCTCTTTACCACCGCCCACAACGAGTTTGACGGGGTAGATCACTTTGTGCTCGGTGAGGCTGAAATTACCCTCGCTCCCTTTTTAGCCGATTTAGAGAAAGGGTGTGCCAAACATATTTATGCCTCCAATGAGCGACCAGACATAAGCAAAACCCCCGTCCCACTATGGTCGCTCATCAACATGGAACACTACTCGTCAATGAACATCCAGTATTCCCGGGGCTGCCCTTTTAATTGCGAATTCTGCGATATTATCATCCTGAACGGGCATAAACCACGAACCAAGGACAAAGACCAGATGGTAAATGAGCTGGAGGCACTATACAGCCACGGGTGGCGGGATGCTGTGTTTATCGTTGACGATAATTTTATAGGCAATAAACGAAAATTAAAGTCAGAAATCCTGCCGGCACTAATTGAATGGATAGGAGAGAAAAAATATCCCTTTTCATTCTTTACCGAGGCATCAATAAATCTTGCCGACGATGAAAAGCTAATGAAACTGATGGTAGAGGCAGGGTTTAACATGGTGTTCGTTGGCATTGAGACCCCCAATGAAGAAAGTCTGGCTGAATGTAATAAGCTCCCCAATAAGAACCGTGATTTAGTCGCTTCGGTTAAGAAGATTCAAAACCATGGCTTGCAGGTACAGGGAGGATTTATCGTCGGCTTTGATAGCGACCCGCTCTCCATCTTTAGAAGCCAGATTAACTTCATTCAAAGGAGTGGCATCGTTACTGCAATGGTCGGTTTGCTAAATGCCCCGCGCGGCACCCAGCTGTACAAGCGCCTGAAGAAAGAGAACCGCTTATTAAAGGGCATGTCCGGTGATAATACGGACTGTTCCCTCAACTTCGTCCCCAAAATGAAGTATGAAACGCTCATTAATGGCTATAAGCATATCATGAATACAATTTATGCACCCAAGCAGTATTACGATAGAGTCAAGACATTTCTAAAAGAGTATAAACCCCGAAAAGTGCCAGGGGTATCTCGGCTACGGTTTTATCATATCGCGGGAATCATTAATTCCATATGGTTTTTGGGGGTCAAGGGAAAAGGAAGATGGCATTACTGGAAGCTTTTTGTCTCAACGTTGCTGAAACATCCCCGACACTTTCCTTTAGCCATAGCTTTTACTGTCTATGGATTCCATTTCCGTAAGGTTGCTGAGAAACTCAGCAACATCCCAGTTGAAGATACCCCAGAACTTCAGGCAACCGAGCAGCTTGATGGATAAGCAAGAATAACACCAAATAATTCGGCTACATCAGGAAAGCCACTATTTGAGGGCAGTTAGAATGAGCCCGACACGAAGATTATTATGGGGATTATGCATTCTTGCTATCATCATAATCGCTGGTGTTATCGGTTATGTAGTTATTGAGGGCTGGTCATTCGTCGATTCCCTTTATATGACCATCATAACCATAACCACTGTTGGCTACGCTGAGGTTCACCCACTCACCACCACCGGGCAGATTTTCAGCATTTTCCTCATCATTGGCGGTGTCAGCGGGGCAGTATATGTTCTAAGTGCAATAGCCGGATACCTGATAGAAGGGCAGCTAGGTATTACACTGGGGAGGCGAAGAATGCAAACGAGCATAGCAAAACTAAAAGGGCACTTTATTCTCTGTGGTTATGGTAAAGTAGGACAGGAAATAGCCCGTATCTTTTCTGAAGAGGGCATACCTTTCGTCGTTATTGACAAAGATCGGGAGAGTATTGCCACTGCTGAGAAGAATAGTCATCTCTATATGCTTGAAGATGCCACCAATGATGAGGTGCTAAAAGAGGCTGGTATTGAGCAGGCACGTGGTCTGGTGGTTACCGTCGGCGATGATGCTGATAGTCTTTATATAACACTCTCAGCTCGCGGGCTGCGCTCGGATTTGTTTATTGAGGCTCGTGCCTCTAGTAGTGCGGCTGAGGCTAAGCTAAAGAAGGCTGGCGCCAACCGTATTATATCCCCATATAGCCTCGGTGCTCGCCGCATGGCGGAGCTAGCCCTGCGACCGGGAGTAGTTGATTTTATTGACACTGTAATACAACGTCGAGGTAAAGAGTTTCAGATGGAAAATATAA
>CAZRDI010000049.1:4896-9636 GCA_964598825.1 uncultured Dehalococcoidales bacterium | reverse complement strand
AGACCAGAAACAGGCAAACTGGAAGGAATTACAGGTTCTGGATGCTGACGGCTACTTGCCGGAGGCAGCAGAAGGCACTGAACTGGCAGCTCGTCTGAGAGCAATCTTACGCCATCTCTGACCCGCAGGGTAGACTAAAAAATGAAATCTCGTACCACGGCACATAGAAATCTTAACAAAATCTTAGCACCACTTTTACGGACAATTAATTTCAATAGCTGAAAATGGAGATAGGAAATAGATAAGGGAGTCAGGCAGTGAAAATAGTAAGCAGGTCGGTTTTAGTATTGTTAGGTCTGATTGTGGCCGCTTTAGCCTTTTTGTATTTTTCACCCGACTTCAACCTGTACATAGTTAGAAGCGAGAGCATGGAACCAACCATCAACATGGGGGACTTAATAGTGTCTGGCCCCTTCAACGGGGAGGTAAATCCGGGAACGGTTGTTACCTACGAGCATAGCAGGGAGCTCATAACCCACAGGGTGCAGGCGGTTGACGGCAGCACGCTGGTAACCAAGGGTGACGCCGTTGAGGAAGCTGACCCGTGGTCGGTAACAGTATCCGATGTCAAAGGCGTTTACCTGTTCAAGATTCCCTATGTGGGTTATGCAACCAGCTTCATCCAGACCAAACTCGGCTGGTTTCTGTCGATTATTATTCCAGCGGCACTGCTTGTTGGCTGGCTGGCTAAGGATATAGTCAAAGAGGCATTTAGCACTGCTTAATATTAACCCGAACATTGGAGGTGAAGCCTATTGCAATTTAACACCAGATACACCAAGAAAGACCATTAGCAAATATTCTAAAGAAAGGAGAAAAAATGAGAAAGATTTTAGGTTTGACATTAGCCGCCGTGTTAGTTCTTGCTCTGGCAGGCATTGGCACCTGGGCTTACTTCAGCGACACAGAGACCAGCGCAGGTAATGAGCTTGTCGCCGGGACACTAGATCTCACCCCTGATACTCCTGGAGCTTTCATTGCCACACTGACCGATCTTGTACCGGCAGCGGATAACGCCGTGCAGTCCATAGAGGTGACCAACGCTGGCAACATTAATGCATCGCAGATGGACATTGACATTAACATCACTGCCACCGACGTGGATGATACTCCACTTTCCCCGGATGGAACCGGCACTGCCATGACTCCTGCGGAGTTCGCCGAGGCACTCAAGGTCGAGTCGCTTACTTGGCTTGCCAGTAACTTACTTACCGGAATCACTGAGAGTGGGACTGATGGCAACACCTACATAGACCTTGCGGAGGTTGCTTCGGCTGACTTAACCGGCCTGACCGGCCTTGACGCTGGTTCGCCGGGAACACTGGCTATTGATGTCACACTGGACCCCGATGACGACTACGGCAACGACCCTCAGGGTGATGGTGTGGAAATCGAAGTGGTGTTCACTCTTAACCAGTAGCCAAAATAGTTGAAAAGACAAGCTTAGAGAAAAGATGCTGAAATGAAACAAAGCAAAGGGGGGCTGAGAAGTTCATAGAGGTCTCAAGCCCCCCACGAGACTTAAGAAATTAGAAGTAAAGGAGGGTGCCGATGAAGAGAATAATTGGTCTAGCAATAGCTCTTATGCTCTTAATCGGTACGGCCGGCATCGGCACCTGGGCTTTCTTCAGTGACGTTGAGACCTCCACCGGCAACGAGTTGACCGCCGGCAGCCTGGACCTGAAGACCGATGATGTTGACGGGGTAACAGGCACGCTCACCCTGGCTAACATGAAGCCGGGGGATAACGCTTCAGGGAGTATAACCCTGAAGAATACCGGCAGCATAAACGGCTCGTCACTGGACATAGAGTTCTCCTATACGGAGAGCGACGGCAGCCCTAACGTAGTCAACATGAACGCCGACGATACTGCCGCCATGATGGAGGTAACTGTGCTGAACTACGACAGCTCAAGCCTCCTGGGCAGCGTTAGCAACGGCCCCAATGGCTATAAAGATATTGAAGACGTGAAGAACGCAGACTTAACCGGTCTGACTGGTATTGATGTTTCGGAGGAGAATGACTTTGAAATCACTGTTCAACTCGTAACAAGCACGGGCAATGATTTTCAGGCCGATGGCATTAATATCACCATGACCTTTACTCTAAACCAGTGAGGAATATTAGATGAAGAAAGTGGCTGAGTATCTGGGTCTTACCGTAGTTGTCCTGCTTATGACAGCTGCGATGTTTACCTACCTGGGACCGCACTTCGGCTGGCGGGTAGATGCTGTCCTTTCCGGCAGTATGGAACCCCAACTGAAGGTCGGTTCCCTGGTAGTGACCCATTCTGTGGACCCGGAGACCATAGCCGTGGGGGATATCATTACCTTTCATCCGAGCACGATAGACGAGAACCTGATAACCCATCGTGTTGTCGGCATAGGACACAACTCGCCCATCCACTTTGAGACCAAAGGGGATGCCAACACAGAACCCGACCCGTTTACCGTGCCCGCCCGTAACCTGGTGGGTAAGGTCAACTTTCATCTCCCCTACTGGGGCTACGCTACCGAGTTTCTTAAAACCCCGCTGGGATTTCTGTTCGCCGTGGTCATACCCGGCTCTATCACCATTGCCATATTTACCATCAACATGATACAGGCGCTTACCAAGCACAGCAGGGAAAGAGCTAATAATAAGGTAACTGAAGAATGAAAAGTAAAACTTGGCTCATTTTATTGCTAGTCATAATGACAATGATGCTCCTGGCTACCTATACCGGGGTAACCAATAGTGCCTTTCTGGACCAGGAGGACTCCAGCGATGACACCCTGTGCACCATCACCAGCTGGTATCACCTCGCCTGGCACTGGAGGAAAGCCATTACCATAAATAACAGTGGAGGGGCACTGACCGATTACCAGGTCAAGGTAACCGTAAATACCCAGGAGCTGATTTCGGCGGGTAAGATGCAGTCCGATGGAGATGATATCCGCCTTACCTCATCGAACGGCACTACCGAGATTCCCTACTGGATAGAGTCCGGCATCGATACCACATCCACCGTTATCTGGGTTAAGGTGCCTTCCATCCCCGGCGGTGATTCCACCATCTACATATACTATAGTAATAGCAGCGCCAGTGCTGCTACCTCAGTGTCAGCTACTTTCAGCAGCGGTTCTTTCCAGGACCTGCTCAACGACATCTCCGATCTGGACACCGAAGCCTCCTCCGGCATAACCCTAACTTCAGGGGAGGCTCAATTGATAGTGTCTGACACCGAGGTAACCGATGTAAACCAGAGTTCAAGCAGTGCCGGTGTCGCCGCTTACGACAACCAGTGGATTGGTCAAACCTTCTACGCCGACCTCACCGGCTCCCTGACTAAAGTCATCGTCAGGACGGCAGCGACGGGGAGCCCGCCCAACCCCCTGGAGATACAGATAAGGAACGCCACCGGCAATGAGCCCGGTGATACCATTTACGCCACAGCCAGCAGGGATGATATCGGGGGCACAATAGGAGACTACAGTTTCGCCTTTAACGTAGCGGCGGCTGTCACCGCCGGTACTCAATATGCCATCGTCGCCAGAACGGAGGGCGGCGATGTAGACAACAGCTACCCGCTTTACTACCAGGGCTCCGATGTCTACCCCGGCGGCAGAGCACAACTTTCCACCAATGCCGGCGGCTCCTGGACCGGATACGATGTTGACCTCTATCTCAAGACATATATCACCACCGCCGCAGAACTGGACCGGAGCCAGATAGCCAGCAATGCCGACGAGCCGGTCCACGGCAACAACTGGAGTGCCCAGTCTTTCGTAGCCGGAGAAAGCGGTGACCTGACTATGGTAGTCATCGAGGCATACGAGACAGGTAGCGCACCCAACGACCTGGTGGTAGAGGTTCAGGATTCCGAAGAATATATTGAGGAGGTTCTAGACCAGAGTCAAACCTCCTATAGTGCCGACCATCAGGCATACGATACCAACTGGTGGGCACAGACCTTCCGCACCAGCTCCTCGGGCGACCTGAGCAAGATAACCCTCAGAGCCGCCGAAACCGGCAGCCCGCCAGGTGACCTTACCGTGGAGCTGCGTAACGTGACCACGGGTACTCAGGAAAATGAAGACCAGAGCCAGACTTCTTACAGCGGAGACAGACAGGTCTACGGCAGCAACTGGACGGCTCAGATATTCCAGGCGGGGTTAAGTGACGACCTGAGCAAGATAACCCTCAGAGCCGCCGAAACCGGCAGCCCGCCAGGTGACCTTACCGTGGAACTGCGCAACGTGACTGGGGGTTCGGAGGAGAACTCGGACCAGACCCAGACAAGCTATGACACCAGCTACGGTATGTATGGCAGTAACTGGTTGGGACAGACCTTTCAGGCCGGAAACAGCGGTAATCTAACCAAGATTACCCTTGGACTCCTTCGCACTGAAAATGAAGACCAGAGCCAGACTTCTTACAGCGGAGACAGGCAGGTCTACGGCGACAACTGGACGGCTCAGATATTCCAGGCGGGGTTAAGTGACGAACTGAGCACGATAACCCTCAGAGCCGCCGAGACAGGCAGCCCGCCGGGTGACCTTACCGTGGAACTGCATAACGTGACATCCGGCTATCAGGAAAACGAAGACCAGGGCCAGACCTCATACAGCGGAGACAGGCAGGTCTACGGCGACAACTGGGTAGCTCAGATATTCCAGGCGGGGTTAAGCGGCGACCTGAGCAAGATAACCCTCAGAGCCGCCGAGACAGGCAGCCCGCCGGGTGACCTTACCGTGGAA
>CAZRDI010000049.1:0-4796 GCA_964598825.1 uncultured Dehalococcoidales bacterium | reverse complement strand
CTGCGTAACGTGACATCCGGCTATCAGGAAAACGAAGACCAGAGCCAGACTTCTTACACCGGAGACAGGCAGGTCTACGTCGATAACTGGCAAGCTCAGGTATTTGAGGCAGGGTCAAGCGGCAACCTGACCAAGATAACCCTCAGAGCCGCCGAAACAGGCAACCCGCCAGGTGACCTTACCGTGGAGCTGCGTAACGCTATCCAGGATGAGGTCCTTGACCAGAGCCAGACAAACTATACTCCCAGCTATGCCATATACAGCAACATCTGGGTGGGGCAAACTTTCCAGGCCGGGGCTAGCGGTACACTGACCAAAGTAACCTTAACGCTGGCCAAGACCGGCAGCCCGACCGACCCCCTTGTGGTGGAGATAAGAGACTGCACGGGTGGCGATTTGCCCGGTACCACGGTCTACGCCTCGACCAGCAAAGACCCCGGTGATATCAGCGCTGCCGGGCAATACGATTTCACCTTCAGTTCCCCGGCCAGCATTACTTCCGGAACTAAGTACTCAATCGTTATCTATACTGCCAGTGGCAATGCGTCCAACAACTACCCGCTTTATTACCAAGGCGCTAACGTCTATGCCAACGGCCGGGCCTGCGCCTCCATAGACTCCGGCGGCTCCTGGACCGGCTACGCTATGGACGCTTATTTCCAGACCTATGTCACCATAAACGCCTATATCCCGGGTAGCACGGTATATGCCACCACCAGCCGGAGCGATATCACCACCGCCGGCGAGTACGACTTCACCTACTCTTCCCCCTACGCCGTAACCTCCGGCACCAAGTATACTATTGTCACCTACACCAGCGGCGGCGATGCTTCCAACTATTACAATATCTCTTACGAGAACTCCAATGCCTACGCCAGCGGACGGGAGTGCTCTTCCACCAACGGCGGAACGGACTGGACAGGGAGTGATACAACCGACCTCTTCTTCAGAACATACGTAACAATACCAGTAGGTTACACCCCGGGCAGCACGATATATGCCAGCGCTTCCAGAAGCGATATCACCACCGCCGGTGAGTACGACTTCACCTACTCTTCCCCCTACGCAGTAACCACCGGCACCAAATATGCCATTGTCACCTATACCAGCAGCGGCGATGCTTCCAACTATTACAATATCTCTTACGAGAACTCCAATGCCTATGCCAGCGGACGGGAGTGCTCTTCCACCAACGGCGGAACGGACTGGACGGAAAGCGACACCACCGACCTTTTCTTCAGAACCTATGTAACCGTACCGGCAGGTCTCATCCCGGGCAGCACGGTACACGCCACTACCAGCCGGGGCGATATCACCACCGCCGGCGAGTACGACTTCACCTACTCTTCACCCTATACCGTAACATCCAGCACCAGCTACGCCATTGTCATATATACCAGCGGCGGCGATGCCTCTAACTACTATAATATCTCATACCAGAACTCCGATGCCTATGCCAGCGGACGGGAGTGCTCTTCCACCAACGGCGGAACGGACTGGACGGAAAGCGACACCACCGACCTTTTCTTCAGAACTAAGATGGGAGACATCCCCGGTGCTTTAGAGATACAGATAAGGAACTGCACGGTGGGCGATTTACCCGGCACCACCGTCTACGCCTCAACCAGCAAGAATACCAGCGATATCGGTACTTCGTGGGCTAACTATGATTTCACCTTCACTACCCCGGCCTCGCTTACTGCCGGAGTGAAGTACGCCATAGTGATAAAGACAGATGGCGGCGACGCCAGTAATAATTATCCCATCAGCTACCAGAATAGCGACGCATATGCCAATGGCAGAGCGTGCCTGTCCATAGACTCCGGCAGTTCCTGGATCGGATACCCGCTTGACTGCTATTTCCAGACCTACGTCACGGTAAGTGCCTACACGCCCGGCAGCACGGTATACGCCACTACCAGTAGAAGTGATATTACCACCGCCGGTGAGTACGACTTCACCTACTCTTCCCCCTACGCCGTAACCTCCGGTACCAAGTATGCCATCGTCATCTATACCAGCGGCGGCGATGCCTCTAACTACTATAATATCTCTTACCAGAGCTCTAATGCCTACACCAATGGTCGGGAGTGCTCCTCCACCAACGGCGGCACAGACTGGACGGGGAGCAACTCAACCGACCTTTTCTTCAGAACATACATAACCGTGGAGGTTGGTGATACCCCAGGCAGCACGGTGTATGCCAGCGCCAGCAGGAGCGATATTACCACCGCCGGTGAGTATGACTTTGTTTTCGCCTCGCCTTATAGCGTCACCGCCGAGACCAACTACGCCATTGTCATATATACCAACGGCGGCGATGCTTCCAACTACTACAACATCTCTTACCAGGCCTCTGATGCCTATGGGCTGGGCAAAGAGTGCGCCTCCACCGATAGCGGGAGCATCTGGACACCTAATAGCTCCGCCGACCTCTTCTTCAAGACCTACATCAGCTCAGCTACCGGAAAATACCAGCCCGGAGGCACTGTCTACGCCTCGGCAAGCAGAAACAACATTGGCTCCTCGTCCCAGAGCCACGTGTTCTTCTTTTCCACACCGGCTGCCATTACCAGTGGCACCCGCTATACCTTGGTAGTTAAGACCAGCGGCGGCGATGCCTCTAACTGCTACAACGTGGCCTATCAGAATACTGATGTATACGCCGGCGGCGACCGCTCTTACTCCTCCGATGGCGGAACAGACTGGACGATGACCGACCATGACCTCTATTTCAAGACCTACGTAGAGTTTGACCAGGCAGTATCGGCTTCGGCTACGCTGAGGTCAGTAACCATACCCACCGATAGCGATACCCGCCTTGCCGTAGGGACCCAGGTTTCCTGGAACGACACCGAGCAGGCTAATTCAGACATTAAATACCAGCTGGAATACTACACTGGCTCAGCATGGAGCCTCATTCCTGACAGCGACCTGCCGGGTAACTCCAGCGGCTTTGAAGGTTCTCCGGTAGATATATCTTCAATTCTGACAGATTATGGACAGATAAGACTGGTAGCCAATCTATCCAGCACCTATAGTACAGATGTACCCAGTATTCAGGACTGGACGGTAAACTACTACTATCGCGAATATACTACGTCAGAGCCAACCCTAAGCGGAATAGGTGGCGAGGAATGAGTTAAGGAGGCATAATTTGATGAGCGAGGCTGAAACTACCCCGCAGATTAGCCCGGAAATGAAAAACCGGGCGGCCCAGGAGGCAAAAGACAAAGCCAGAGCAGGAATGTGGGACCTCA
Organism: uncultured Dehalococcoidales bacterium; assembly: GCA_964598825.1. Lineage (GTDB taxonomy): Bacteria > Chloroflexota > Dehalococcoidia > Dehalococcoidales > JAUXAP01 > JAUXAP01. The sequence goes on along the minus strand of CAZRDI010000049.1, from coordinate 1,536 downwards.
ACATCGCCATATTCCTGTTTACCGTTTTGATTGTTATCATCATCTTGCTGTTTCAGCAGATTGGTATTGAAATCGTAGGGCCGGTAGCTATCTTTGGCCTGACTATGGTATGGCTTGTAGGCTGGAGGCGGCAGAGGCAACTATATGAGCGGTTTTACCAAGAGAAACTGGAGGAAATAGAGCAGGAGTTGAAAAAGGAAATTAAGGGAACAATAGAAGAAGTGATAGAAGAAACAATTGAAGAGAAGGTCCAGAAGGCACTGCGTCAGAGGTGGCAATAGCCATTGAAATAAGATGTCATGCGGAAAATTTCTAAGAATATCGTAAGAATAACTTTATCATTAATTATCGGACTGGCTCTACTGGGCTTTTCCCCATTCCCGGTTAAAGCTGACACTAACCCGGTAGACCTGGAACTGGGTGGCGAGGGAGCTACACCCTGGAGCATAGCTGATATTCAACCTGCCGATAACGGGGTGAAGACGGTTGAGCTGCGTAACATCGGCAGCGAGGACGGTTTTGTCACTATATGGATAGACGATATCATCAGTAGTGAAGGCGCCAACCCCGAATCCGAGACGGGTGATACTACAGAACCAGGCGAGTTCGCCGAGCACCTGCTGCTTAACCTGACCGCTGACGGTTTGAACACCAGCCTGAGCCTGCCAACCTTAGTCAATGACCTGCCACAGAGCGCGTCCAGCCGGGAATACATTGAGATAGTCCCTCTCAAAGCCGGCGATAATATAAACCTGCAGTGGGAATGGGAAGTACCAGCCCAGACAGGCAACGAGGTGCAGGGCGATAGTATATCCTTTACCATAAACTACCTGCTGCGTGAATGCGTTATTACTGACCTGTCCGGTGTTGTTGACGGAAACGGCATATTTCAGGAAGAGTTTACCGTTGTATCTGACAGTGGCAAAGGTAAACTCACCATCAGCCAGGGCAACACGGGGCAAACCGGAGAGGGAAATCCGCTTACTGAAATATGGCTGATTGAAACGGATAGAGAACCGCCACCCCTCCCGGAGGGAAAGGCTATTGTTGGACTACACTACGAGGCCGGGCCTAATGGTACTACCTTTAACGAACCGATAACTATCACCCTGACCTTTGACCCCAACGATATACCTCAGCGGACTGATGAGGAAGACTTGGTTATCGCCATGTGGGATGAGGATGTGGATGAGTGGGTCCTGCTTGACAACTGTACTGTTGACACAGCCCACAACACCATATCGGCACAGATAACCCACTTCAGCCGATATGGCATTATTGCCCCCTGTCTCCCACCACCTCCCGAACCTGTTGAGCCAGAGGAAACCCCTCCCACCGTCGACGATGAAGATGATTACACAGATGTTAATCTGCTGGAGATACACCTGCTGGATGAAGAATTCAGCGTGGAAATCGGAGAGGACGGAACTCTTAACAGACCGTTGCTGTTAACCGACAGCAGCGGAAAGTTCGTCATTGACATTGACAGCGGCACCAGACTCACCGGTTCCGGAGGCACGGCGCTGGGCCGCATAG
>CAZRDI010000048.1:0-9786 GCA_964598825.1 uncultured Dehalococcoidales bacterium | reverse complement strand
CCATACTCCATGGCCCTTCTCATCATGTCACTATCAGGATAGCCGGTTATGATAGCAACTGGTATTTTCTTATCCATCTGCCTTATACGACGGAAAAGTTCTGCACCATCAATCTCTGGCATAAGAAGGTCAAGGAAGATCAAATCGAAGTGTGTGTTGTTAAGGAGTTCCAGAGCCTCAGTACTGCTCAAGGTGGTCGTTACCTGGTATCCAGTTCCTTCAAGACTACCCTTGAAGAGTTGCCCAACCAGTGGCTCGTCATCGACGACCAGGATGTGTACCGGTCTTGCAACCACCCTACGAGACAGCCACCTATCAATCTGTTCCTTATCGAAGCGAAATTGTCTGCCTAACTTAAAAGCTGGTATCTCGCCTTTACTGGCCTTGCTACGTAATGTTCTGGGGTCCATCCTTAAGTACTCGGCCAACTCTTGAACGGTAAGAATCTCTTTCAATAGTTCTCCATTATATGTAATTATATGTAATTATATGTAATTATATGTAATTCTATAGCATGCTTGGTACCATTTGTCAACACCAAGCACATAAAAATGGGTAAATACTACGGAATATATCTTGTGCCTTTTATCACGAGAAGAAGCAATTGCAAAGGGGACACAAGTAACCCAAATGATGAGTAATCACTTACACGAGGGCAAAGAACCATATTGAGGTACTGTATAAGAAAATTATAGTAAGCGAAGCTCTAGTAAGGCGTTAGCTAGGTCACCATATAACAAAAGGAGCTTTTGTTACGTAAGAGCGTGATAGCTAAAACTTAGGCAATAGCATTAGCTCGCCATTACGCGAGACTCTACGATTTCTGACTTAAGATACGGTCTATGCCCTTCAATAGCTGCTCGGCATCAAAGGGCTTAGTAATATAAGGAACTCCGGCACTTAGTAGGTAAGTCATAGTATCCGCACTCATCACATCGCCGGTGACGAAGACTACTCTGCTAGCTAAAGACTTAGCTGTCCTTTGTATGTGTTCGTATAGCTCAATACCGCTCAAACCGGGCAACTTCACATCAAGCAGGATGACATCGTAGTCCTTGCTACCGAGCCTTTCCAGAGCATCGTCACCATTTTCTACAATCTCTACCTTGCATCCTTCATCACTTAGTATCTCATTCAACAAATCCTGAACCATAGGCTCATCATCTACTACCAGTATCTTAGCCCCGGAAAGCTTCTTCTTTTCGGCAGCCGGCTCAGCAAGTTTCAACTGTTCTGTTTTGGTGACCACGGGCAACTCCACGATGAAGGTGGCTCCTTTGCCTAATCTACTTTTGGCATATATCTTGCCGCCATGCTGTGTTACTATTCCGTAGGAAACGCTTAAGCCAAGCCCGGTTCCCTCTCCTACCTCCCTGGTAGTGAAGAAGGGTTCAAATATCCTCTCCAGGTTCTTTTTAGGCATACCTAGGCCGTCATCCTTGAAGGACACCCGTATGGTGTTATTTATCCTCTCCGTCTTAACTGTGAGATTGCCGCCTTGGTGGGCTTTCTTCATCTCTATCTCGGCATTCAGGATTATATTGAGGAATACCTGTTGCATCTGCCCGGTATCAACTGTGGTTACTGGCAGGTCTGGGGCAAGCTCGGTGGTGACCTTTATATTGCTGCTCTTCATTTCATAAGAACGCATGGCAAGCGTGTTTTCAATAATGTCGTTAATGTTTGTCGAGGTGCGTTCCGATCTGTTCTGCCGGGCAAAGGTAAGCATCCTGCTCGTAATGGAGGCTATCCGCTGGGCTCCATCGTAGATAATATTCACGTCATTTCTGATATCCTCAGGGATAGCCTTCTTCAGCAACAACCCGGAAAAGCCGATAACTCCGGTGAGGGGGTTGTTTATCTCGTGGGCGATGCCTGCTGCCATCTTGCCAACCGTAGCCAGGCGGCTGGTGAGGATGAGCTCCTGCTGTAGTTGTTCCTCCTTCTCTTCAGCCTGCTTGCGTTCGGTAATGTCCCTGATGACGCTCATTCTGCATTGTCTACCACCTATGTTGAGTATCTCGGTTGAGAACAACCCTATGCGCACCTCGCCTGACTTCATGCGGGAGCTAAATTCCTCATTGGAAAATCTGACGTGTTTATTCAGCAGACTCAACAGCCTGTCGTGTTCCTCTGGCTTCGCCCAGAGACCGAGTTCCACTGAAGTCTTACCAATCGCCTCTTCAGGGCTGTAGCCGGTAAAGCGGGTGAAGCCCTCATTAACATCGATAATTCTGCCATCGTCAACTGTAACGATGGAAATTGCATCAGGGCTGGCGCGGAAGGCCTTGGCAAACTTCTCCTCTGACTCCCTGAGTGCTTCCACCGCCTGTTTGCCCTCGGTGACATCTTGATATATTGTCTGAAATTGCACTTCGCCGTTCCACACTACTGCCTTACGGAATGCCGTCAGATGCCGGATTTTCCCATCCTTACGGATGATACTTACTTCATAGTTAGACGGTGTAGGCTTCCCCGATTCCCTCCTTTCCTTGTACTCGGCATAGCTTTCCGAAGTATAATGCCGTTTCTTCGGCACGGCTTTCATTTCCTCTAGACTGCTGTAACCATAAATATCCAGAATAGCCTGATTAGCATATAGAAGCTCTCCTTCCATGGCAGCAATGCAAATACCCAAGGGGGAATTGTCTAAAGAGTTGCGGAAATTTTGTTCCGCTATCTGAAGTTCTTCCTGTGTATGCCTGCGCTCCTTCCTTACCTCAGCCTCGTATAGCTCGCGTTCAACAGCAGGCACAAGTCGTGTCAGATTGCTTTTCATCAGGTAGTCATGGGCACCGGATTTCATGACAGCCACTGCGGTTTCTTCACCGACGGCGTCTGATATAACGATGAAAGGTAGGTCAAGTTTATCTTTGTGTATTAGCTTCAGTGCTCCAGAAGCACTGAAGTGTGGCAAATGATAATCCACAAGGATAATATCCCACACCTGTTCGTCGAGGGCGGTAGCCATGGCTTCGGCTGTTTCCACGCGTTCAAACATGGTATCATAACCACCACGCTCCAGCTCTCGTATCACTAGAAGAGCATCGTCCTTTGAATCCTCGACTATGAGCACACGGAGGGGGTTACCCATCTACTTCCTCCTTATGTGAGGCGGTGGTTCATTTATGACCAGCCAATATAGGCCCAGTTGCCGTGCCGCCTCAACAAACTAGGTAAAGTCCACCTGCTTCCGAACGTAGCTGCTGGCACCTTATATTTACGTGCTTGAAATGGGAATAGGTTCTATGTCGGACTGACAAATCTATAGCCCTCTCCACGTTCGTTGATGATTATTTGGGGGGGCTTATCCTTTAGCTTATCTCTGAGTCTCCGTATATATGTTCTTACATTGGCAGTATTCATATTGTTCTTTCCCCATACCGCTTGGGAGATTTGCTCACTTCTTATCGTGTTTCCGGCATTGTTCATCAGAACATAAAGCGTCTTGGATTCATTCGATGTCAATTTTACTTTTTCTTCACCGAGCCGGGCTTCACTAGTGACGAAGTTAAGGGTTAGTCTGCCCTGGATAATGGTGGTTTGTTGCGGGGCAGCCTGATGAGCACCGGCGCGGCGGAGTACGGAATTCACCCTAGCAATAACATCCCTGGGACTGAAAGGCTTAACAATGTAGTCGTCAGCACCCATCTCCAGTCCCTTGACCTGATCATCTTCCCCTCCTCGCACGGTAATGATGACAACGGGTACATTTGAAAAGGAACGGATCCGTTTAAGAACCTCAAAACCATCAATGTCCGGCAGGTTGATATCCAGCATGACGGCATCGAAAGAGTCGGACTTTAATATTTCCACGCCTCTGATTCCCTCCGCAGCAATGGATAGTTTGACTTCGGACCATCGCAACTGGAGACAGAGTGATACCGCTTCGGCCACGTTTGTGTCATCCTCAATAATCAATACTTTCAATTCTATCTCCTCTTTTCAGTAATTGGTAAGGGATTACCTGTTTTTACTTTTTCTATGATTCACAACAGGCAGTGAGAAGGCAAAGGTATTACCTTTCCCGGGTTTGCTCTCAACCCAAATTTCCCCCCCGTGTAATTCCACCAGTTTCTTGGAGATGGCAAGCCCGAGCCCAATCCCCGGAAGTCGCTTTCTCTTGTCTTTATTCTCACCACGGTAATAAGGGTCGAAAAGTTTGGTTTTCTCCTCCTCGCTCACCGCCGGAGCCGAATCCTTCACTTCAATAATTACTTGTTTATTTACCTCTCTTGCCCTCAATGTTATATCAGTGCCACTAGGTGAATATTTATTCGCGTTTGAAAGCAGGTTAAAAAATACTTGCTCCAACTTCTCTCCGTCCGCATTCACCATTGACAACGAGTCAGGTATTTGCAGTATCAACGTTTGCCTCTTTGCTTTGAATAGGACTTCTATCTGCGATACCACCTCGGTAATGGCGTGGCCTATTTCCATAGGTGTCGGCTCAATACTTAGTCCCCCGACTTGCATTTGGGCTAGACTGAGTAGCTCGTCTACTCTCCTGTTCATGGACTCGGCGCTTGTTTTAATATTGTTAACCAGCCTGCCTTTAAGCTTTTGAGGTATTGGCGAGTCCTCGTTCAATATTTTGGATGATGATATGACTGCGGCCAGCGGCGTTTTCAATTCATGGGCGACGCTATGCAGGAACTCCGTTTTTTGCTCGTTCAGTTTTTCCATCTCCATTCGGATGGTCTTTTCCGAATCATAGAGCCGGGCGTTTTCCAATGCCATAGCCACCTGACTGCTCACAGCTATGAGCAACTGCTTGTCTTCATCGGAATAAGACATCATAGACAATTTTTTACCTAAAACCAGCACACCAGAAAGAGAACCCTCGCCTGTTTGGATTGACACATAAATCTTCGCTCCCATGCGTTTAAGGTGATTCTTTTCCTTGCGTTTCATACTATGTAATTCAAGAACAGTATCAACCTCTTCAGAAGATATAATGCCTTCGTGAAGCCCGAACCATTTGATAAGAGGGTTCTCGCTCCCTAGTAGAATTCCAGAGGGGGGTCTATGTATACCGATGGAAGATGCGATGCTTAAGCCGTCACTTCCGTCGGACGGCAGTAAAAGGCAGGCGCTTGAAGCCCGCAGTACTCCGCTAATTGAGTAAACTATTCGAGAGCTTAACTCTTTGAGATTCGCGATACTTTGTGTCTCTTGGCTGAATTGCTTCAGCACCTTGAGGTGGTTATATCTATCTCGGTAGAACATTCTGTCCACTAGATTTTGTGCCCGAGTGTATAGAGGTCGGAGGATGATGGCTAACAATACTATCAATATAGCGTGGATCCACCACACTTCTGTTGTCGGTTTAAGAAAACGGTTAACTAAGACTAATGTAGTAGCATATGGGATAGCTACCACAATGCTTATCAGTAAATAAACCAGGCTTTTCCGTATAAAGATGCGGATATCCAGCAGCTGGTACCTCACGATGGCTATGGTGCACAGAATACAGAACAGCAGGTTACCCCAGACGAGGACTGGAGGCATCTCGGGAAAAGTATCTAATAGCGCTCCTACTATAGGAAATATGGCTGCAACCATCAGGTAAACCAGACTCTTTCTTTGGCTACTAGAAGTTCTGGTCCTGTAGAGCTTCAGCAGATTATAAGCTCCCCCAAAAAGCAGGAGAGGAGCGGCGGCAAAGGCAAAATAACTCACTGAACCAAGAATCGGGGTATAGCCATAATCTGCTACCTGCATGCCCTTTACTAACAGATTCGTCGGGGCAAGAGCAGTAATAGATATTAGGAACAAGTAAGCGGCCAATAGAATGCGTCTGTGTCCGGTGTTCTTCGTATAGGCAAGCGTAAAGTGATAATAAAACACATATGCAGCTCCAAGAATCACGCTTGCTGCTTTCTCCCAAATGAGGGCGTGGTGAACATCGGGACTGGAGCGCATGCCAAAGAGAAAAAAGTTCTGCAGCGCCATGCTTACTAGGACAGCACAGAATATTACAACAGCGAAATCTCGCCGAGACCAAATCAATGCTACTCCGAGTAGAATAAGTGTAGCAGCTCCCCCTATCAGCGGAGGCAAAAAGTACGACGGATTAGACAAAATAGCCATTGTTATTTCAGATTGCTCAGCTTTCTTAAAAGTCGAATTACTGTCTCAGGCGGATTCACATGGATTGGCTTAAGGTGGGCTAGGTTAGCACCCTCCTTTATTTTTTCTTCCATATAACGTTGGAACGTTCCTTCTGAAACGAGAGTTACCCTGACTGGTTGGAGGCCCAGGTAGGAATGAATATACTTGTACTCAGTATCAATTGCCAGGAGTTGTTCGTCAATCATAGCTTCTACATCAGAAGCTTCTTTCTCCTCCTTTAGCTCAAGGTAAATGCGAAGGAAAGTCTGATTCTGGTCATACTCCTTGCAGGCTGTCCACTCGGTATATTTTATCCCGGTATTGACAATCGCCTGCCAAATTGTCTTTTCATCTAGCCAGGAGAATCCACCAAGGTTAATAACCTCTCCCGCCCGGCGCTGAAAGGCTATCTGAGGAAGCTCGATTCCAGTTTCGTCATCCTTCATAATAATAACCTGGATGATATCGTTCAGCCGGTACCTGAGGAGTGGCATTCCATAGAAATTGGTGACGACCACTTCATATAGACTGCCCTCTTTCAACTCGTCTAGGAGAACCGTGGAGGGTTGGTAGTCCTTATCATCCTGGTGCTCAAGTAGCTCCTCGTAAGGAATGAATTCTAGAAAGGCAAAATCAGGCAGGAAAATCATCCCTTTCCTATTCCAACCCGGTATAGCATAGGTAGGCACTTCAGTACCACTGTAAAGCTCATATGGCGCAACTCCCCAGTAGTAAGCTACCCTGTCCCTATAAATAGCTGTATCCACTCCGCTTACCAATACACCTCTTGGCTGCCATATGTCCTTAGGCAGAACTGCCCTATTTTCCCTCTTACTGCGTAGCCAGGCCCGGAGTAAACGATAAGCCACCTTTGGGTGCAGCATGAGCCAGGAGAATTTCATGCCGCCTGCTTGCTCAGTAAGTCCTTCCCCTATCCTCACCAGGACACTCGCCATGGACCCGACAAAGTCCACCCCCTCTTTGAGAGCCATCCTAAACGAACTCGCAATCCTCTCCTGGAACTCAGCAGTCTCGGCCTCTTCAACCGGCGGCATAACTCGCAAAGAGAAACGCTTAAGGGTCTCAAGAATGACTGTTCCTGACGCATAGGGTGGAGGAGCCAGAACAGCGAGGACTCGAAGGCCCGGTTTAATGTTAACTTCACCCTTTTTGCTGCACGAAGCGAGAATGAAGGTAGCCACGTAGCTTCTGACAGTCTTTTCGATAATTTCGGAGCTATGAGGAATCCACTTAAAATACTCTCCTCTACCAGAAGAGTGACACCAAACATAAGGCTTTTCTGCCAGAGCGTCCTCCTGCTTCTGACTTAAATAAGGCTCATAGTCATCATAGGTGGTCAGGGGGACTATTTGGCGGAACTCCTCAACACTCTTTGGCTTCTTATTGCCCATAATCTTTTTACCCAGAGTGCTGTCGGCGACTCTCTCTATCTCATCCATCAGGAGTTCCTTCTGAATATCCATAAACTCACTTATGGATAAGTCAAGAAAACCGCAATATCTTTGCCACAGCTCGGCTTCGGTTAGCTCCTTAAAATATTTGTCCTCAGGAAGCATTTGATAATTCCCCCTCGTTTTATTTTGTGCCATAGGCGATGAAATCGTGATAAATGGGGTCTTCTTCTACAGAGAAGGCTTCTATTTTTGAAGCATCAATTATCATGTTAAGTTCGTGCAGCGAATAAGCTCTCTTTCCACGACGAAGCAGCAGGGGCAAATAGACCATAGCTAGTAGCATTTGTATAAATAGCCCCCCGATTGTGCGCAAATAGCTCTTACCCACCCTGATATGATGACGGATATGCTCTTTAAAGAGCTTGATTCCAAAGCTCGTATTTTCCTTTCCCGAGGGGAAAGTAACGACAAACTGTCCACCAGTTTTTAATACTCTAAGCATTTCACTAATGGTCTCTCTACCGTCTTCCATGAAGTCCACTACGTGAATACAAAGCACCCTGTCAAAGCTTCCTTCTGTGAATTCCAGATGCCGGGCATCCATGGGTAAGACCTCAATTTCCTTACCCCACGCCAGCGCTTTCCGGCGTGCCTTCCGCAGCGCAGTGTGTGAATAATCTACACCCACAATACTGACGTTTCTGTTCACTTTTAAAATGCGAGAGACCTCATTTCCGGTACCAAGACCCACACATAGCACTCTATCGTCGTCCTTGAGTTCCAGCTTGCTGACACATCTCTCCTGCAACTTACGATACGGATTGAGTCGCCCAACGGCGAAATCATAAACCGGATTATATGCAAAATTAAAATAGTCTTTCATTAGCCTTGTTCCTAAAGTCATATTCACCTAACCCCATTCTCAATACACTGATTTGTGGATATTATGAAAGACCCGTCGTATACATCCATGTGTCCTTCGTCCTCACGCCAAGCATTTTTGAAGCACAGCAATTATAAACGAGGATAGCGATAATGTCAATAGTTTCACAGTATGTAATATTTCTAACGGAGTAATAATGAGTTTGGGGTGAAAGATAACGTATCTTATTTATCAGATTGCCTTTTCCTGACCGTCAAAACGTTAATTTTCACTTGCTCCTTAAATTGCCCAGTAGGTTCTAATTCCCCTGGGCGTCTCCGCAAATCAGATTCGAATAGTTCTTTTCTGTCTTCTAGAACTGGTAACACAGTATGGCAGATATGGATACCGAAGAATTACAGCCATGTTAAGACAGGAAGGCTGGCAATTGAATCATAAGAGGGTAGAAAGGATCTGGAGGAAAGAAAGATTGAAGGTGCCACAGAAGCAACCGAAGAGAAGAAGATTATGGCTTAATGATGGTTCTTGTATCCGGTTGAGGCCATAGTTTAAGGATCATGTTTGGAGTTATGATTTCGTGATGGCAAGGACAGCTGATGGTAGAGCCTTTTGCATACTCAATATTATAGATGAATACACCAGGGAATGCCTGGCGATACTGGTAAAACGGCGCATTACTTCACAGGATGTTATTGACCAACTTTTTAAGCTAATCATCTTCAGGGGAATACCTAAGCACATCAGGTCAGATAACGGGCCTGAATTTACCGCTAATGCAGTGAGGAGATGGCTAAATCGTTTAGGCGTGAAAACGTTGTTTATAGAGCCGGGGAGTCCGTGGGAGAACGGGTATATTGAATCGTTCAACGGCAAGATGAGAGACGAGTTACTTAACCGGGAGATATTTACGACTCTAACAGAAACAAAAGTATTGATTGAGCAGTGGCGGAAGGAGTACAATCAGATTCGTCCTCATAGCTCGTTAGGCTATCAGCCACCTGCTCCTGAGGCTAGAATACCGGTAACCCTAACTTAAAGAGTGGTAACCTTTATGAGGGCAGGTCACACAATGTCCGATATAGGGATATTGTGCCTTTTTTTATACCCATTGTTATGGGCAGTCGGGAGATAATCCTGGCTGCCCTTTTTTTATTCCCTGACAGTCCTTACCACCTGTCTAGGCTCGGTAAACATCCCCTCTTGCCATCACCCGATAAATGATGACCACCTTTGCCTCATCATCGACCTGATAAAGGATTCGGTAGTCCCCTACACGAACCCTATAGCCGTCTCTGGCAGTTAGCTTTTTGGCAGCGAGTGGCCGGGGATTCTCAGCCAGACGAGCAATTGCCCTGTTAACCCTCTCCTGAGTTT
>CAZRDI010000047.1:0-9998 GCA_964598825.1 uncultured Dehalococcoidales bacterium | reverse complement strand
CAGGTTCTATACCATCGTCGGCATTTTCTTTAGTAATGTCATCCTTTGAGATAAACTGAGGAGACATGGCAGCTACCTGCATTGCTATGTGGTGAGCCAGTTCCTTGAATTCGTCGGTGCGAGCCACAAAGTCGGTTTCGCAGTTCAGTTCAATCATGGCACCGATGCGGCCTCCGGGATGGATGTAGGACTCGATTATCCCTTGTGAAGCTTCGCGTTCCGTCTTCTTTTTCGCCTGAATAAGGCTGCGCTCTTTTAATGTCTGGAGTGCCTTTTCTATGTCCCCCTCAGTTTCGAGAAGGGCATTCCGGCAAGCCATGATAGCGGCTCCGGACAGTTCTCTTAGCTCCTTTATCCTTTCCGTCGTGACTTTCAATCTTCTCCCTCGTTACTGTATTCAATCGTCAGGTGTAAAAATGAGAGGCTCAGCGGCGCCTTCCACGGTCTCAAGCTCCTCCACTGCCTCTTTTTGTTCTTCGTCCTCCGGGAGTATTAAGCCGCTGGCTTTACTCTCAATAATTACATCGGCAATTTTACGGCATATCAGCTTGATAGCTTTAATAGCATCGTCATTGGCTGGAATAGAGTAGTCTATATCGTCGGGGTTACAATTGGTATCTACTATAGCCACAACCGGTATCCCCATTCGTTTAGCTTCTTTCAGGGCAATATATTCTTTGGTGGGGTCAACAATGAACAGGGCATCCGGCAGGCTGGTCATTTCCTTGAAGCCTCCCATCTGCCGATTGAGGCGTGCGATTTTCTCCTCAATTTTCAGGACTTCCTTTTTAGGCAGGCGGTTAAATTCCCCCCTGGATTGCTGGTCTTCCAAGCGGACCAGATAGTCTATACGGGATTGAATAGTGGCAAAATTAGTCAGCACCCCTCCTATCCAGCGTTGGTTGACATAAAACATCCCGCAGCGAGTAGCTTCCTCTTCTATGGTCTCCTGGGCCTGTCTTTTGGTGCCGACGAAGAGAATATTGCCGTTTTCATCTACCACTTGCTTAATAAAATCACAAGCTTTTACTAACATAGCTGACGTCTGTTCTAGGTCAATGATATGAATACCGTTGCGCTTGGTGAAGATGTAGCGCTTCATACGGGGATTCCAGCGGCTGGTCTGGTGCCCGAAGTGAGCACCCGCCTCTAAAAGTTGTTTAATTGTGGTTACTTCTGGCAAACCTTAACCCCTTTTTGATTATTGAGACTGTTCCTTAATTAGTTCAAATTACAATAGAGTATAGCATATCATTGGTTATTCAGCAATAGCAAGGTTGGTATAAACCTTGCAGAATAACTCTCAACGGACTTGACAGTGGTATAAAGCCCTGTTAGTATATAGGAAAACGGTTGCCTATTTCAGTTAGATTGTTTGTTGAGGCTGATGTAAGGGGTGAGCTTGAGTAATGATAGGTTATGACAGCCACGAGGTCGAGAGAAAGGCTATAGCTATTTTGAAAATTCTCAGTGAGTCGCCCGGACCACTGGGAGCGAAACTTATTGCCCGTCAGCTGAAAGAGCATGGGGTGGAGTTGGGAGAACGGGCAGTGAGGTATCACCTTAAGATAATGGATGAGCGGGGGCTTACCCGTTCCCTGGACAGGTGGGATGGAAGGGAGATTACGTCGCTGGGTGTAGAAGAGCTGAACAATGCATTGGTTGTTGATAAGGTTGGTTTTGTGCTGGAGGAAATAGAGCTTTCCGCATTTCGCACTTCCTTTGATGTAGAAAGACGCAGTGGTCTGGTGCCGGTCAATGTTTCCTGTTTTCCTAAAGAGAGGTTTAACGATGCTCTTCAGGCAATGAAGAAAGCGTTTAAGGCCGGGCTTTGTGTCAGCGATTTAGTGGCAGTGGCGCCAGAGGGCGATAGGTTAGGTGAAGTACTTGTGCCCGGAGGCAAAATAGGTCTGGCTACTGTCTGCAGTATCGTAATCAACGGCAGTTTGCTTAAAGCAGGTGTCCCCGTAGATGCTAAGTTCGGCGGGGTACTTCAAATACGGAATAACCAGCCGTTGCGCTTTGTCGACCTTATTAATTATTCCGGTTCCACCCTGGACCCCTCGGAGGTATTTATCCGGGCTAAAATGACCGATGTCCAGGGTGTAATTGACAGGGGTGAGGGTAAGATACTGGCTAACTTTCGTGAGATACCTGCCCAGTGCCAGCCTTCGGTAGAGAAGGTCACTAATCAGTTAAAAGAGGTGGGAATAAGGGGGCTGATTATGCTAGGTAGTCCCAGTGAGGCGGTGTGTGTTATATCAGTGGGTCTGAACAGGGTTGGGATGGTGCTTCTGGGTGGACTTACTCCGGTTGCCGCTGCTGAGGAGGTGGGGGTGGAGGTGGAAAACCACGCTATGAGCACCCTGATTGAGTATCAGGATTTAGTAAAATTTCAGAGTCTTTTGTAAAGGAGTAGATGAAGATGGGAGATATAAAAATTATCCCTTGCCTCGATATAAAGGAGGGCAGGGTAGTTAAAGGGGTAAAGTTTGAAAATCTCAGGGATGCCCGCGACCCGGTGGAGGCGGCTAAAGCTTACTGTCGGGAGGGAGCTGACGAGCTTGTTTTCCTTGATATATTTGCTACCGTGGAGGGCAGGAAAACGAGACTGGAATGGGTTAAAAGGGTCAGTGATGTGGTTACCATTCCCTTCGCCGTAGGCGGTGGCATAGGCAGCATTGATGATATGCGGGCTTTACTCGACCTTGGCGTGGATAAGGTGTCCATAAATACGGCTGCGGTCAGAAATCCTGACCTTATAGCACAAGCAGCCAGGGAGTTCGGTAAAGATAAACTGGTGGTAGCCGTTGACGGTAGAAAGAATCCGCAGGAGAGCGGTCGCCCCAGATTAGAGGTGGTGGTGAGAAGTGGAAACGAGGCTACCGGCATGGAGATAGTTGATTGGGCGAAGCGGGTAGAGAAGCTGGGTGCCGGTGAGATTCTACTCACCAGTAAGGATGCTGATGGGACCAAGGAAGGGTATGACTTGGAGATGACCAAAGCGGTAGCAGAGGCGGTTAACATCCCGGTTACTGCTTCCGGGGGGGCGGGGAAATTAGAGCACCTGTATGATGCCGTTGTAACCGGCAAAGCGTCTGCTGTTCTGGCCGCTTCGATTTTTCACTTTAAAGAGATTTCAATTCAGCAGGCTAAGCAATATCTTAAAGAAAAGGGAATATCAGTAAAAATATAGGAATTTAAGGAGGAGGAACAAATGTCTTTCAGTAAACCAAATGCAAGCCCGGCGACGAGAACGAAAAACAGGGTTACACCGGCACCGGTCTCCGGTATGTGTGTTACCTGTATTGACGGGTGTCTTGGGCTATGCGAAGTAGGCCAGTCCGCTTTGAGGGGAAGGGAGGTAATCTATCCTCAGCCTTTCGGCAAGATTACTGCCGGGGCGGAGAAGGATTACCCTATAGACTTTTCCCATTTTAATATTCAGGGTTCCTGTGTTGGTGCCAAGGGTATAGAAGTAGACTCCGATAAGGCAGTTTTCCCCGCTGTTGATGTCTCTACAGAGGTTGGGTCAAAGGGACATGAAGTAAAGCTTAAGGTTCCCTTCATGACCGGCGCTCTGGGGTCAACGGAGATAGCCAGGGTCAACTGGGAAGGAGCGGCTGTAGCTTCGGCTATCTGCGGCTCTATTATAGTCATTGGTGAGAATGTCTGCGGCATGGATAAGGAATCTGAATTTAAGGACGGCAAGGTCGTCAGGTCTCCGGAGATGGAAAGAAGGGTTAGGACCTTTCAGGACTGGTATGACGGCTACGGCCTGTTGCTGGTTCAGGCTAATGTTGAGGATACCCGTCTGGGAGTCCATGAGTATGTGGTGGATAAACTCGGAGTTCAGGGTGTTGAGATTAAGTGGGGACAGGGTGCTAAGGACATCGGTGGGGAGGTAAAGCTCCCGTCGTTAGAGCGGGCGGCTCAGCTAAAGAGCAGGGGTTACGTGGTATTTCCTGACCCTGAGGACCCGGTGATTAAGGAGAGCTACAAGATTAAGGCATTCAAAGAGTTCGAGCGCCATTCACGACTGGGTATGGTGGATGAGCAGGCTTTCCTCAATACTGTAGAAAGACTGCGGGGCATCGGTGCCAAGTTTGTTAGCCTGAAGACCGGAGCCTATAGACCGGCAGACTTGGCCCGGGCGGTAAAATTCGCCTCTGAAGCCAGGATAGACCTTCTTACCGTTGACGGTGCCGGCGGTGGCACGGGGATGAGTCCGTGGCCAATGATGAATGAGTGGGGCATCCCCACCGTATATATAGAGTGTCTCCTGTATGACTACCTCTCCCGGCTGGACAAGAAGGGGGCCTTTGTTCCCAGCTGTGCTATTGCCGGAGGGCTCGCTTTAGAAGACCAGATATTTAAAGCCATTGCCCTGGGAGCCCCATACATAAAAACGGTCTGTCTCGGCAGGGCTACCCTCGCGGCGGCTATGGTGGGAAAGTCTAACGGTGAAAAGCTTCTCAAGGAGCACGGTGGGAACGGTGAATATCAGGAGGCTCTGGCGAGGACTTTTGTTAACCTTGGCAAGCTCAAAGGGAAGTACGGTAAGGACTTTGAGAAGATTCCTCCAGCGGCTATTGGTATGTATAATTATTACGACCGGTTAGCCACCGGCATGCGACAGTTGATGGCGGGGGAGAGAAAGTTCAAGCTGAGTCTAGTTGAGAGGAACGACCTCATGGCTCTTACCAGGGGAGCGGCTGATATTTCCGGCATCTCCTATGTTATGGATGCGGATAAGGATGAGGTAGATAGAATATTAGCCTGACCTCTGGGGGTTGTTTACTGGTGGTTAAAAGGCGGCTATAATAGAAGACGTGAGCAGGACGGTATCTTCAGCTCTCACAGGGTTGAAGATACCGCTTTTTCAAAGACTTTTGGGGGCGGTTAGCCGGATATGAAAATCGGGGTCTTAGCTTTACAGGGAGCATTTATTGAGCATATTAATATTATTCGGCAAATGGGGGAAGAGGCTTTGCCCGTACGTTTGCCTCATGAACTCGATGGTTTGGACGGGCTTATCATTCCCGGTGGTGAGAGCACAAGCATATTGCACTTGATGCGGAGTTACAACCTCATCGAGCCGTTGCGGAAGTTTGCTCAGGCCGGGTCTCCTGTCCTGGGGACCTGTGCCGGAATGATATGTCTGGCTAAAGAGGTTTCTGATTCCGAAAGCTCTAATCTGGAGACTCTGGCTCTTATGGATGTAAAAGTCAGGCGCAATGCCTTTGGGAGACAGGTGGATAGCTTTGAGGCTGAATTGCTGGTACCGGCTTTAGGCGATGGACCATTTGCTGCTGTTTTCATCCGTGCCCCCATTATTGAGGAAGCGGGTTCGCAGGTGGAGATTTTGAGCAGGTTGCCTGAGGGTGCTGCGGTGGCTGTCAGACAGGGCAATCTGGTGGCGACTGCTTTTCATCCCGAGCTTAGTAATGATTCCAGATTCCATAGCTACTTTTTGAAACTTGTTGCTGCTAAAACGGGGGTGTCTTAATGCCAAGAAGAAGTGATATTAAAAAGGTGATGATTATCGGCTCCGGCCCCATTGTCATTGGGCAGGCTTGTGAATTTGATTACTCCGGTACTCAGGCTTGTAAAGCCCTCCGTGGACTTGGCTATCAAATCGTGCTGGTAAACTCAAACCCCGCAACCATTATGACTGACCCCGGGATGGCCGATTTTACATATATTGAACCACTTAATCTGGAGACAATGACCCAGATTATACAAAAAGAGCGCCCTGACGCCTTATTGCCGAATCTGGGTGGACAAACCGGTCTCAATCTTAGTGCCGAGCTGGCGCGCCACGGCGTCCTCGATAAATATGGAGTGAAGATTATCGGCGTTAAGCTTGATGCTATCGTACGCGGTGAGGACCGAATAGCATTCAAGGAGACAATGAACCGGTTAGGTATAGAAATGCCGCAAAGTGAAGCTGTCTACAGTGTTGAGGATGCAGAGGAGATTGCAGCTAAACTCGGATATCCTGTGGTTGTCCGTCCTGCGTATACCATGGGGGGGACCGGTGGTGGTCTGGTTTACAACGTGGAAGAGTTACGTATCGTTGCCAGCAGGGGTATTGCTGCCAGTCTTGTCGGGCAGATACTTATAGAAGAATCGGTGCTGGGTTGGGAAGAGTTAGAGCTGGAAGTTGTGCGTGATGCTAAAAACCAGATGATAACGGTATGTTTCATAGAGAATGTGGACGCTATGGGTGTTCATACCGGTGATTCCTACTGTACGGCGCCTATGCTTACGATTGACCCTGCGCTGCAAAAACGCCTTCAGGAGTATTCTTATAAGATTGTGGAGGCGATACAGGTAATCGGAGGCACGAATATCCAGTTTGCCCATGACCCTGATACCGGACGTGTGGTGGTAATTGAGATTAATCCCAGGACTTCGCGCTCCTCGGCACTGGCGTCCAAGGCAACCGGATTTCCCATAGCCCTGGTCTCCGCCAAGCTGGCAGGTGGCCTCAATCTGGACGAGATACCGTACTGGCGTGAGGGAACGCTGGAGAAATATACTCCCTCGGGCGACTACGTAGTAGTGAAGTTTGCCCGCTGGGCTTTTGAGAAGTTTAAGGACGCCGAGGATAAACTCGGTACCCAGATGCGCGCCGTGGGTGAAGTGATGAGCATAGGCAAAAACTACAAAGAGGCATTTCAGAAGGCAATTCGCTCTCTTGAAAGTGGTCGCTATGGGTTGGGGTTCGCTAGGAATTATCACGAGAAAGCATTAGATGAGCTTATGGAACTGCTCAATGAGCCGAGCAGCGGGCGGCAATTCATAATGTATGAGGCGCTGCGTAAAGGAGCCGATGTCCAGGAACTTTACGAGAAAACGTACATTAAGCCCTGGTTTATTAATCAGATGAAAGAATTGGTTGAATTAGAAGAGCAAATCCTGCGGTATAGTGGAAAGTCACTGCCGGATGAACTGCTTGTTCAGGCTAAGAGAGATGGCTTTGCTGACCAGTATCTGGCGCAGCTTCTTGGCGTGCCGGAGAAAGAAATACGCCAGAAACGCATTGCTCTTGGCGTGGTTGAAGGTTGGGAGCCTGTTCCGGTAAGCGGCGTGGAAAATGCGGCATATTACTTTTCAACCTATAACGCACCGGATAAAACAACAAGTAGTAATCGGCGAAAAGTTATGGTCCTGGGTGGTGGGCCAAACCGTATCGGTCAGGGTATAGAGTTTGACTATTGTTGCGTGCACGCTGCTTTCACCTTACGTGATGAGGGGTACGAGACCATTATGGTGAACTGCAATCCGGAGACTGTTTCAACAGACTACGATACATCGGACAAGCTGTACTTTGAGCCTCTGACTGTGGAAGACGTGCTGAGTATCTATGAAAAGGAAAAGCCGGAAGGTATTATTGTGCAGTTTGGCGGTCAGACGCCACTCAACATTGCTAACGAACTAGCTGAGGCTGGTGTTAGAATTCTTGGTACCTCACCTGAGACCATAGACCTGGCTGAGGACAGAGACCGTTTCCGCCAGATGATGAGTAAACTTGGTATTCCGATGCCGGAGTCCGGCATGGCGAGCAACTTAAAGGAAGCACTGGATATAGCTGCGCGGATAGGCTATCCGCTGATTGTGCGGCCGTCCTATGTCCTGGGTGGGCGTGGCATGGAGGTAGTCTACGATGAGGACATGCTTAGAGAGTACGTAGCCGCTGCCGTAGGTGTTACTCCTGACCGTCCCATCCTGATTGATAAGTTCCTGGAAAACGCTATTGAGGCCGAAGCTGATGCTGTCGCTGACGGAGCAGATGCCTTTGTCCCGGCGGTGATGGAACACATAGAACTGGCCGGGGTTCACTCTGGTGATTCTGCCTGCGTAATACCGCCGGTTAGCCTGTCTCAGGAGAGTATAGACACTATTAATGAATATACCAAAAAAATTGCCAAGGAACTTAATGTTGTCGGTCTCATGAATATGCAATATGCCGTTTCGAATAATATTGTCTATGTGCTTGAAGCTAATCCGCGCGCTTCGCGAACGGTTCCACTGGTATCAAAGGTATGTAATGTGTCTATGGCGCGGATAGCCACTCAACTGATGCTGGGTAAGAAACTAAGCGAAATCGGTCTAAAACCTAGGATCATACCGCATTTTGGAGTTAAAGAATCGGTTTTCCCCTTTAACATGTTTCCCGAGGTAGACCCACTGCTCGGCCCTGAAATGCGCTCTACGGGTGAGGTGCTGGGCATTGCCGATTCTTTTGGGCTTGCCTTCTTTAAGGCGGAGCAGGCGGCGCAGCAATTGCTACCGGTGGAGGGGGTGGTGTTGATAACCGTGGCTGAAAAGGATAGACCTGCTGTGGCTAACGTGGCAAACCAGTTTATGGCACTGGGATTCAAAATCATGGCGACTCAGGGTACGCATCAATTCTTAGCAAGTCAGGGTGTAGCCTCTGAACCGATTCTTAAGATGCACGAGGGACGACCCAATATTACAGATGAAATCATGAATGGTAATATTCAGCTCGTAATTAATACACCGAGTGGTAAGTTAAGCCAGTATGATGACTCTTATATCCGAAAGGCGGCAATAAAATACAAGGTGCCTTATATAACTACTTTAGCTGCGGCTATGGCTACAGCGAAAGGAATTTCTGCGTACAGGCAGGGAAAGCTAGTGGTGAAGTCTTTGCAAAGCTACCATACCGATATTAAGTAGCTTTAAATTCAAGTAGACTTTGCCCCGCGTTTCAGCCCTTCTTTTAGGACCTGCCCCGGCTCAGGTGCCAAGTCGCCACCACGTACCCGTCCCCAGATTGCCACCGCTCTTGCTAGGGAATCAATATCAGTTGTGGCATCGTGACCTTCATAGAAGCAAGACTTCATACAATTGTTTAATACCAGAGCACCGATGCCCTCAATGCCGGAGCGGACGGCTGCCAGTTGCATCATTACGCTCACACAATCACGTTCATCTGTAATCATTTTATGGATACCGCGTATTTGCCCTTCAATTCTCCTGAGTCGTTTCAGCAACGTCTTCTGAGATGCTTCTGTTTCATCTGTGACCATGGTTGCCCTCCATAAATTTAGCCCTTGAAAATACCATACCCCGTAGGGTATAATCCATGCAGTTCAACAACATACATTCTATCAATGTATTCTAGCACTAATCAGGGTCTAATGTCAGTCTAATGTAAAGAGAGGAGTTAGTGTGATGGTCAAGGAATCGACAAAACTGAAGAGACTTATAAAGGCCATCTGGATTTTCAACTGGTTCAATTCATGCGGCTTTATTGAACTGGTTCCGGTTGTTGGTTCAAGGTGGGATATGGAAAGGTTCGGCATGATAATTGTCGGTAGCCCAAGGCATGCAGATGTGCTGTTCATTGCCGGATACCAAACACTGAAATCGATAAAAAGGGCAAGGCGAGTATACGAGCAGATGGCTGCGCCCCGGGTCGTGATTGCTCTGGGCGCATGTACCATGACCGGGGGTATGTACTGGGACTCATATAATACCGTAAAAAAGCTGAGCGACTATATACCAGTCAATATGTATATTCCAGGCTGCCCACCAAGACCCGAGGCGGTATTTGAGGCATGTGGGAAGATATTCCAGCATGTGGAGGAGATGGACTGAGATGGCTGCAAGAGAAGAAGAAATTCTGGAGAAGATAAGCTCAGAGTTTAAGATAAAAGGTGAAGTGCGGCGAAAGGGCAGGGTATGGCTGGATACACCGACAGAGGGCCTTATAAATTTCTGTAAGTGGTTGAAGGAACAGGGATTCCAACACCTGTCAGCCATATCGGCAGTAGACTGGCCCGATGAGGGTGTGTGTGAGCTTGCCTATCATCTATGGTCGTATCAGGACAAGATCCTAATTACTGTGAAAGTAAAGGTTGATAGACAAAATGCGGTTATTGATTCCGTAAGCGGGGTGTGGGATAAAAGCGCCCAGGCCCACGAGCGGGAGATACATGAGCTTTTTGGGGTCAATTTTGAAG
>CAZRDI010000046.1:0-10190 GCA_964598825.1 uncultured Dehalococcoidales bacterium | reverse complement strand
GCGTTAAGTCTTCTTACCAGTTCCAGGATTTCCACCTGATGGGTTATATCCAGATGCAACGTCGGCTCATCAAGAAGCAGCAACCTGGGTTGCTGAGCCAGCGCCATAGCCAGAATAACCTTCTGCCGCTCACCACCGCTTAGCTCATCAAAACGCCGTTCCCTCAGCCCGGTGATGCCAACCATCTCCAATGCACTGGCAGCCAGTTGCCGGTCAACCGCACTCTCCTCGGCAAAGGCTTTAAGGTAGGGGATTCGCCCCAGCATCACCACATCAGCAACAGTAAAAGCAAAGGGCGTGTTAAATTGCTGCGGCACTACCGCCACGCTGCGGGCTACAGTCTTCCGGCCCAACTGAATCAGGTTAGTACCATCCAGCTTAATCTCGCCCTGACCGGGTTTCAGAATACCACTGGCCAGTTTAATCAGAGTGGTCTTACCCGAACCGTTAGGCCCAAGTAAACCCACCATCTCACAGGCTTCAACGGAAAGATTAATGTTATGTAAAACTAGTCCGTCAAGGTATGAAAAGTCAACCTGGCGAATCTGTAAACCAATCATCAGAACGCATACTCCTTCCGACTACGCCTCAGCAGATAGAGAAAGAACGGAGCCCCGACAATAGCGGTAACCACCCCTACCGGCATCTCTACCGGAGACAGGATGATGCGAGCCAAAAGGTCGGCAATAACCACAAAGGCTCCGCCGGCTAATGCCGAAGCCGGTAAAAGCAACCGGTGGTCAGGTCCCATAGTCAGGCGGACGGCATGAGGCACCACCAGCCCGACAAAGCCAACCAGCCCGCTGATAGAAACGGCGGCGGCGGTGAGCAGGGAACCTAAAACCAGAATGAGCTTTTTATCCCGCTCAACCTCAATACCCAGATAAGCGGCACCCTCTTCCCCCAGAGAAAAGGCATTAAGGTGAAAAGCGAAGAACCGGGCTCCAATGATACCCCCAATGACCAGCGGGGCGGTAACCGCAAGCTGCCCCCACCCGGTAACCGAGATATGTCCCATAAGAAACGAATAGACCAGGTGAAGATTAAGACCCAATCTATCGCTTATTGACATCATAAAAGCCATAACGGCTGCCAGTAGAGCACTGACGACAAACCCGGCCAGCAGCATACTTATGAGAGGAGTCCTGCCCCCCACCCGTGCCAGATTGTAGACCAGGGTCACCGTAACCAGGGCCCCGATAAAGGCTCCCACTGGCACCAGCCCAAAACCAAGAAAAGTCAGATTTATCGGCAGTATCATGGCAATAGTCGCCCCCAGACCGGCACCGGCCGAGGTGCCGATGATATAGGGGTCAGCCATAGGATTACGCAGTAAACCCTGAAAAAGCACCCCGGCGGTAGCCAGAGCCGCCCCGACCAGAGCCGCACCCACTACCCGGGGCAACCGAATCTGGAAAATAATCGTCTCGTCAACCGCCCTCCAGCTGGACGTGAAATCAAAAATAGCCAGCTTATTAAGCACCATCTTCACTATATCGGGTATGGAGA
This sequence comes from uncultured Dehalococcoidales bacterium, assembly GCA_964598825.1. Taxonomy (GTDB): domain Bacteria; phylum Chloroflexota; class Dehalococcoidia; order Dehalococcoidales; family JAUXAP01; genus JAUXAP01. Next base: position 8,681 of record CAZRDI010000046.1, on the reverse strand, counting down.
TATTTACCACTCCGAAAGCATTGGCCAGAAGCACCGATACAATCAGGACTACGCCTAACAGCAACAGAATCAGAACCAGCCGATTAATGCGTTTCAGTTTTCCAAGCATCCCCTACACGCCCTCTCTAAAGTCCTCACCACCGCAAATAAAAAATCCCCTCGTCCGCAGAACGAGGGGATTGCTATAGCCCGTAGCCTCTCCCTACCCCCTTCTCCGCGGAGGTAATAAGGAACAGAGGCTGGCGTTCTGACTCCCGAGGTTCTCTAATCCCCTCAAAACCTATGGGATTAAAGCCCCCGGTTACAGCAGGCGGAACTGTGCCGGATTCTCACCGGACTTGCCTTCCACTTTAAGCCTTCGCTTGCGCTCAGGCACCCCTGCACTTCCTTATTTAATTTGTAAACAGCGTATCAAAAAAGCGGGTGAAAGTCAACTTAGCACGTTTAACTTCACCCTGTCCAGGGGCTTAAAGCACCCTTACCATATAGGCTCCCTGCGAGCCATAGCCGAACTCGGAGCGGTAGTATTCTTTAGCGCCGACTCCACTCAAAATCACCATTTGCTGCACCTGAAACTCGCCGGCGGCAATGCGCTCGGCTTCCCTCATCAACTTCTTGCCCAGACCCTTATGCTGGGCGGCGGACGGGTTTCGCTGACTTAGAGAGACCTCGGGGCCATATATATGCAGCTCCCGTATCAGGGCCAGGTCCCCATTGGTTTTCTCTCCCAGCCCGGCTATGGGCTTGGATTGAACCCGCATCCGTAGCAAACCAAACAGCGTCTCGTTCTCATCCTCAAAGGACAGGAATACCTCCCTGCCCCCCGAAGCTTCGTAGTCCATCCTCACCAGCCGGGGCTCGCCTATCTCCCAGCCATCCTGCGAGCGGTGGCCATACTCCCGGCACCTGATGCACTTACACTCAATTGCCTGCTGCTTCATCCGCCGTTTAGCTATATCCCGTAGCGAGTCTCTAAGGCCGCCCACAATATAGCTGGATGGGATATCCCGCAGTACCCTTGAAATCCTGACATACTTGGGCACGATAGACTTGATGTCAACAATCAAGTCAATCATGGTGTTATCATCATAGGGCTGGTAACGCCCGTCCTGATACCACTTCTCCAGCTCGGTGCCCTCCACTACCATGGTCGGGTATAACTTCAAACCATCAGGCTTGAAGCGGGCATCACTAAACAGCATTCTTGATAGTTCCAAATCCTCATCGGGGGTTGAGCCCGGTAGCCCCGGCATCCAGTGATAATGTACCTTAAAGCCGTGCTCCCTGAGCAGTGTGGTAGCATTGACTACATCTTCCACCTTATGACCCCTTCTCACCAAACGATAGATTTCATCGTCCAGGGTCTGGACTCCAAGCTCAACCCGGGTAGCACCGAACTCAAGCATCCTGTCTATTTCTTCCTGCCCGCACCAATCGGGCCTGGTCTCTATGCACAGCCCGGTGCAGCGATGCTCAGCCGTCTCGTTAAGCCGCTGCGCCTCCTCCAAGGTAGCTGACTTCTCTCCGTTCAGGGCATCAAAGCAGTCCTTAATAAACTGGTACTGGTACTGTTCGGAGTAAGCTAGGAAGGTGCCTCCCATTACTATCAGCTCAATCTTGTCCGCAGGATGCCCCATCTCCGAGAGAATTTTCAACCTCAGCTTAATCTGCTGCTCGCCATCGTAATCGCACCGCCTGCCCCGTAATACCGCCGGCGACCCCGGGGTATAGCTCTGGGGCGTAGACGGGTAAGTGGGACAATAGATGCACTCCCCCGGGCACTTCATGGGCTGGGTCATAACCGCCACCGGGGTAACTCCAGATATTGTCCTGGTGAATTTCTTCATAGTATACTTACCTTAAACGCTATAAACAGTTTAGCAGATGCTAGCTTATGGCAACAAACAGAGACATTTTTAATCGAATAGCCCCGGGCTGGTATAACTTCAGGCACTGGTCAATATTCCGCAGTGAATTGGAGACGCTGGCACAGCGGTGGCAAAAGGGCAAGCTGCTTAACATTGGCTGTGCCCACGGTCCCGACTTTCTGCCCTTCACGCAGGGCTTTGACCTGTACGGCGTAGACTTTTCCACCGGGATGCTGAAGCTTGCCCAAAAATACGCCAAGAAATTCGATTTCGACGTAAACCTGTCGCTGGGGGATGTCACCCACCTCCCCTACTCCAATGAGACCTTTGACTGGGCAATATCGGTGGCTACCTACCACCACATAAAGGGCAAGGAGGATAAAGAGGCAGCGCTCAAAGAGCTGAGGCGGGTATTAAAGCCGGGTGGTGAAGCCTTTATCACCGTGTGGAACCGATGGCAACCCCGGTTCTGGTTCAGCGGCAGGGAAACAACCGTATCCTGGCGAACGAAAGGTGAAACACTTCACCGCTACTATTACCTGTTCTCCTACGCCGAGCTGGAGAGGCTGGTAAAGCAGGCTGGCTTTGAAATCTTAAAGTCCTTCCCCGAAAAAGCATACCACTTCCCGCTAAAGCTATTCTCAAGGAACATATGTCTGCTGGTAAGGAAGGGTAAAAGGCAACCAGGGCTAGCTAATCACCAACTGTCTCCTGCGTCTTAGAAGCAACCAGCCAAGATAAACGACACATGACCAGCCGATGAAAACATAGAAGAAGGCCGGTAAATCCCAGAACCATATCTGCTCACCAAAGGCTCCAAACTTACCGAACAGTGGATGGATAAGCCCGAACGTTTTCTCTCGCCAGTCACCGACAAACTCCGGGTAGGGATAATGCCCGCCATTGTAGATTGACAGTAGCATTGAGTAGAAAAAGTCTTCCAGCACGAAGAACAGAGGCATACCACCGGCCAGACCTAAGAGCCCGTAAACCCACCTGCTCGCATGCAGCCCCCGGTGCAGCCAGATTAGAAATGCGGCCCCGGCAAACCACCCGACGAGATGATACACCGGCAGACTAGTGCCAAACCACTCCTGAACTACTACGTGAAAATTACTATGTATCACGAGGTAATCTACCAGCGTGGCGATAATTACAGCCAGCATGAAAATTGCCAATCGCCTGCGTATGCTCATTTCTTAACCTGCCTCCATATCTTTGCTCTACTCTCATCTTAAGGCGACAGAATTAATTACCCATAAAATTCGTGTTTAGATTCCGTTAAATCTCAGGGGTAGACTACTCAACAATTTCTTTACAGTTGCGTTGACAATGCCACCGACTCGCCCCTATGATAAGCAGACAGCAAGCCAACAAGCACAAATAGAAGAAGGAGGATATTATGCCGGTAGTTATCGTTGAAATGTGGGAAGGGCGCACCATTGAGCAAAAGAAGCAGCTCGTGGAGGGTATAACTTCTTCATTTGCCAAAATCGGTACTCCTGTAGAAGCAGTGCACATCATCATCAAGGACAATCCCAAGCACAACTGGGCACACGGGGGCAAGCTTGCCTCAGAAAATCCCCCGGAGAAATAGAGGCCATAAATCTAATACACCCCCACCAGTCCCGCCAATAGGACTGATAAACAGTCCACATGGACAGGGCTCCGGGAATATGGTTTAATTAAACCGTAAAATTGAGGCAGGGAGGAACTCATGGACTTTACGGAAAACATGCCCCTTCTCTTGGGAGTAATTGCCTTTATAATACTGCAATTTTTTCTCAGCAGAAGGCAGAAACTGGAAAGAACGTCTCCGGAAATAGCCCAGAGCCTGCTGAGTGAAGTAAAGCAGAACCTTAGGCTTGTAGAAGCCTCTGCACTCAAGACTCAGTTCAAAAAGTTTAAGGACGCCACCTGGAAAAGGAACGGTAACCGGATTGACTTTCTGGATGAGTCGCTACGGACTACTCTATCTGATACTTTCAACATGGTTGAGGAATTTAACCAACAGATTGACATCGCTAAAAAGCGAGGTTCAACCAGTTACATCTATGATATCAACCCGAGCAAGCTGGAAAAGCCATTTACAAATAGCCAGGAGGGGCTCGAGGAATGGCTTGAGGCAAACACCGGAGGAAAAAACCTCCCCCCGAAATACCCCGGCATATTTGATGGTCTCTTCGGTGGGCGTTAAAACTCGGGATAGCCAAGAGTTGGGTCTGCTAAAAAACCCCACACCCCTTTTTAAACAATCTTAACAGGCTACTGGTCTAGTGAAAAGAACCAGCATCTTTTTCACCTACTTTCTAGGAGAAAGACTAAGGGATTTCCCCGAGGCATTGGCTGGCATCCTGGATAAAGAAAACGTGTCATATTACGATGCCGTCTATGAGCTACGCGACGGACTCTACTACCTAGAACCGCTAAACGAGGAGCTACTGCTCAAGGTACACTCCCCCGATATGATGAAAAGGGTAAAGCTAACCAGCGATTACGAAGCAGCCCGATACTCAGCCGGTGGCACAGTCCAAGCAGCTAACGAAATCCAGCAGGGCAAGATTGATAACGCCTTTGTTTTCACAAGCTTTGGTGACCACCATGCCGGTAAAAACTTCTACGGGGGAATGTGCTATTTCAACGGCGCCGCCCTGGCTATAACCGTCCTCAAAGAGAGAAGGGTAAAGCGGGTAGCCATAGTGGATACCGATTGTCACCACGCCGACGGTACCAGAGACATCTTCACCGGTGACGATGACGTGCTCCATGTATGCTTCTGCCACCAGGACTACCATGATAATCACAACAACGTAGATGTTAAAATACCACATCGCACCTCAGATGAGGAGTATCTTAGCCGGATGAGACAGGACTTTGTTCCCCGAATAGCAGCATTTAAGCCGGAGTATATCTTCTGGGAGTTTGGCTATGATGCCACCCGAGGCGAGTACGGAGATAAGGGTTTAACCCGAGATTGCCACCCCCAGATGGCAAGGCTCATTAAAGAGACGGCTGATAAGGTTTGTCGCGGTAGATTGATCACCATTCTCTGCGGTGGCTCGGGGCGTGCTATCGCCACCTATACTATACCCCGAATTATCAATTGTCTGGCTGAACTGGACAAGCAGCGGTAAATGACAGCTAGTGGACAAGCTGGGGGAGGGGTATGCCCCATCTTTCAAAGTAAATCTGCTTCAGCTGCTTAAAGCGTGCCTGAAATAAGTCTGAGGTGACATCTTCAGTAGTCATCAAAACAGCGTCTTCTCTGTTATCTATATAGTAGCCCTTACGCAGACCTGTCTGAGCGAAACCATACTTATAATAGAGTCTCTGAGCAGCAATATTGGAGACACGTGCCTCCAGAGTAATGCTACGAGCATTTAGCTTCGGCGCCATATCTATGGAAGATATTAACAGCAACTCTCCTATCCCCTGACGGCGGCACGGCTCCCGCACGGCGATACTGATTATGTGAGCCTCATCAGCCATAATCCAGAAGCCAGTAAAACCGATAATATACTCCTTAGTTGATGAGAACGGCTTATTACCAAATAAACGGTTGTGGTTAAGCAATCGCCTCACCCTGGACACCAACCCGGTAGAACTCCTCTCCGATGAAGCCTCTATCTCAACCTCATCAATGGTTCTCTCTTCATCGCAGGCTACAACATAATGGGCTAACCGATTTTGCATCTCGCGCTTATAGTTAATCGGTGGCCATATGGTAGGAAAGGCTTCATGGTCAATCCCGGCAACCTGGTCAACGTCTCCCTTGCACATCAGACGCACATAGCACCGCAAGCTCTCATCCCCCTGAAGGAAATTTTAATTCCAGAATCATTTTAGCACATTCCACTCACCAGCAATATACCCCGTTCGATTTAGATTCAATAACTATCTTTCCGCCATTTCATTCGTTATACTATATGCACAGGGTAACACCACATTCTAGCCAGACCAAGGCATAAGTGAGCCGAGGTTCAGCTAACGGGAGTTGTCAGGTGCAAGATGAAGAGAACCTCGTTCGGCGAGCTAAACAGCGAGACCAAGAGGCTTTCAGTCAATTATATGAGGAGAACTTCGATAAAATTTATCGCTACGTGGCTCTCAAAATAGGAGACAGGATAGAGGCAGAGGATATGACCCAGCAGGTCTTTCTCAAGGCACTCCAGTCTATTTCCTCCTTCAAATGGAAGGGAATACCCTTCTCAGCCTGGCTGTTCCGTATTGCTCATAACCAGATGGTTGACTACCTGAGAAAGAAGTCAAAGCAGGCCACCGCTCCTCTTGACGAGTCGCAGATCAGCAGCGATAGTAATCCACAGCTGATGGCTGAGCACAAACTGGATATTGAACAGCTACTTCTGGCAACCAAAAAGCTAACTAAAGCACAACAGGAGGTAATTTCACTCCGTTTTGCCGGTGAACTACCAATTGCCCAGGTAGCCAGGATTATGGGTAAAAGCGAGGGGGCGATAAAAGCGCTACAGCACAGCGCGATTGTTGCCCTGCGTAAAACGCTATCGGTGACATAAGATAATGAATAGGAACAGAGAATTTAATAATATCCTGGATGAATGCCTGGAGCGTCTGCTGGCTAAGGGCGAGACTATAGACCAGTGTCTCCAGAGCTACCCGGAGCACGCTGATGAACTCAAGCCATTGCTCAAGATGGCTATGGACGCTAAAACAGCAATAGCCATCCAACCTCGCCCCGAGTTCAGAGAGAGAGCAAGATACCAGATGCAGGCGGCATTCCACCAGGCAACAGAACCTAAAAGAAGGCTGGGCTTCATTCTCAGGCTATCACGAGGATGGGCAATAGCCTTAAGCATAGCCCTTGTCGTCCTGCTGGCCGGAGGCGGCACAGTGGCGGCTGCCGGCTACAGCATGCCGGACAGTCCGCTATACCCGGTAAAGCTGGCCACAGAACAGGTGCAGATGGCCTTCACCTTTAGCGATATGGGCAAGGCAGAACTGCACGCCGGGCTGGCCGATAGAAGGGTAGCCGAGATAGCCTACATGGCTAACAAGGGCACTCCCCAGCAGGTGGAACAAATCGTCCAGCGGCTGGATAACCACCTAGGAATGATAGCGAGCTTAACCTCAACACAAGTGGTGATGATGACGGAAGAGACGGCGGAAGAGGCAACAAGCGATGCAGCCTGGGCACCGACATTTGAAGAATCACAGTTCTCCCCCGGAGAACCCAGACTAGGCGCAGAGCCACCCGTGGGCAATCATCACAAGGCGGAACTCAGGATAATCCTCGGGCACAACGCCGTTGACCATCCTGCCCAGCTCCGTGCTGCGCTAGAGACTGCCCCGCCATCGGTCAGGCCTATCCTGCTGCGGGCTATAGCCCTATCGGAGGCCGGCTACGAGACAGCCCTTGAGTCTTTAAACTATTAACAAGGCGTTTTTTCAGCAACCATCCTCAGGTATTACTAACCAATAGAGAACTTCTTCGTTATAATATTTAGTGGAAGGAAATTAATAAACAGGAGGTAGATAATGAAAAAGAACTGGTTACTGGCTGCAGGCCTGGCTCTGGTGCTGGTCACGACCGGTCTGGCTGGCTGCGGCGGGAGCGACTTGGTCCTGGAGGGGATAGAAGGAATAAATATAAATAGTCAGCAGCAAGGAATCTGGGTTACCGGCCAGGGAGAGGTATCCGCCGTCCCGGACATCGTAAACCTCAGGTTAGGCGTTGAAGCCCAGGAGGCAACCGCAGCCGAAGCTCGGGAGCAGGCGTCAGCAGCCATGGACAGCGTGATGACCGCCCTGACTGACAACGGAGTGGCCGAGAATGACATTCAGACTCTATACTTTAACATTGGCCAGGTAACAAGATGGGACTGGGACAAGGAAGAGTCGGAGGTAATTGGCTACCAGGTAACCAACACGGTAATTGCCAAGATAAGGAATGTAGACGATGCCGGCTCCATCATTGACGCTGTAATCGAGGCGGGGGGAGATCTTATCCGGATAAACAGCATAAGCTTCTCCATAGATGACCCGTCAACCTACTATGAAGAAGTCAGAGCCGAGGCAATGACTGACGCCAAAGATAAAGCAGAGCAACTGGCTGCGCTGGGTGGAGTAACCCTGGGTAGCCCGACCTATATCTCCGAGGGCAGCATCTACGTTCCGTCATCTGCCTACCGCGGAATGGACTACGCCATGGAGGAGGAGGGAGAAGTAATGGTGGAAACTCCCATCAGCCCCGGGGAGATAGATATCACTCTCAGTGTCCAGGTTGCCTACGCCATCAGGTAGCCTGCGCTTAAGCAGCAACGAAAACGAACCTAAAGAGGGGTGAGAGCAAGACATTCTTCTGTAAATCAGAAAGTGGCTGGTCTCACCCCCAACTTTTTTCCAAAATAGTCCCAAATCACCCCTAACCAATTGGGGACTTTTCCGTTATATATTGTAGAAAGAAATTTAAGCATGGGAGGTATAAACAGAAATGTGGAGAAGTAAAAAGTTTATTATTGTCGGAGCGCTGATTGCCGTCGTGCTGATAGGGGGCACAGCGGGGGCGGTTCTCGCCAACGATGACGAGACTGAGACCCAGCCGGAGGCTCAATGCGACGCCCTGCTGGAGAGGGTCTGCGAAATCTACGAAGACAACACAGGTGTAGTTATTGACGCTGACGACCTCAAAGATGCCTTCGCTCAGGCAGCAAGTGAAAAACGGGATGCAGCCCTGCAGAGCTTCCTTGACAAACTGGTAGAAGAGGGCACAATTACCCAGGAAGAGGCTGACCAGTATATGGAATGGTGGCAGCAACGGCCAGATATCGCCAACCG
>CAZRDI010000045.1:0-10259 GCA_964598825.1 uncultured Dehalococcoidales bacterium | reverse complement strand
TACCGGCTAAGCGAGGTTAAGCTCCTGTCCCCCTGCCTCCCCTCCAAGATAGTGGCTCTGGGGCTTAACTACCGTTCCCACGTCGAAGAAATTAAAATGCCCCTGCCCGATGCACCCCTGATTTTCCTCAAGCCGTCAACAGCGGTGATAGGACCCGAGGACAATATCATCCATCCGCCTACCGTAGAAAGAATGGACTATGAAGGCGAGCTGGCGGTGGTGATAAAAAAGAGAGCATGGCAGGTATCCGTAGAGGACGCACCGGACTATATCCTGGGCTACACCTGCTTTAACGACGTCACGGCACGTGACCTGCAGGATATTGATAGCCAGTGGGCTCGCTCCAAGGGCTTTGACACCTTCGCCGCCATCGGACCGTGCATTGAGACCGAGCTTGACGCCAGCAATGTTATTCTGGAGACACGCCTGAACGGAGAATTGAAACAGCGCTCCAGCACCAGCGACCTCATCTACCCCGTCCCGGAGCTGATAAATTTTATATCCGGCGTAATGACCCTGCTGCCGGGAGACATTATTGCCACCGGCACCCCCAGCGGCATCGGCCCCATGCACCCCGGCGATACGGTAGAGATAAAGATAGACGGGATAGGCACACTGAGAAACTACGTGGCCAAAAACGGCTAGTCAATCTATTTAAACAACAGGAGGTTAAACCAGATGACAACGTTAAAAGAGTATAACCATTTCGGAGAAGAGCTTGAGAGGCTGGCGCTACTGAAGACATCCCCCATAGCCGTAAAAATGCTGGAGAAGGAAGAGGACATCCCGGAAGGAGCCATCCGGCCGAAGAGAGACCTCGGCTACCATATTGCCCAGTGCCAGGCATTCGCCATGTCACGACGCGATAGAGTCACCGTGGCCATGCTGAAAGAAGACAGCTGGTGCTTCGCCCCGCTGATAGCCTACGGAATGGTGGATAAGCCGGACGACCCCGATATTCAGCGATACGTCGGATTCCCCCGCTTTGAGAGAGGGAAGTATATCGGCGTCCTCACCGCCCCCCTGAAGACGGCCAGCTTCGAGCCAAACCTGGTGCTTATCTACTCCAACACCGCCCAGCTGAGAAACATACTCATGCCGTCACATTTCATAACCAAGGAAGCCCTGGTAAACTCCCACTTCTTCCCGCCCTCATGCTCATACATCATAGTGCCGGTGATGGAAAACGGCCAGTATATGGTGGCCCTGCCCGACCCCGGCGAGTTCGAGCGGGCGATGAGCGGAGAAGACGAGATTATCCTCTCCGTGCCGAGAGACAAGCTGGCGGGGCTGATATCGGAAATGCAGCAATATGAAGAGAGAAACATGGGATACACCCGCCCTAAAATAATGATGAGGGGAGACTTCCCCCGCCCCGAATTCTACAAGAGGCTATTCGAAAGGTGGGGGCTGGACGTAGGGGAATAGAAACCCAGCCGACTGAATTCAACGGAGAGTTATATACCCACTACCAATGATTAGGTAATATTGACAAATATTACCTGTGGGGTTATAATACATTAATGTGGCATATTGATTACTACACAGAGCCTAACGGCCATCAACCTGTTGCTAAGTGGCTCGACGAATTGGACAAGAATATCAGTGCGCATATGTATGATAAGATAGTCAGGTTACAACAAGAGGGACTTATACTTCTTAATACCAACATGATGAAGTCTTTAAAAGGTTATGGTAGTGATTTTTACGAGCTGCTTTATAGCCATTATAGGGTTGCTTTATATCATGAAACAGCAAATGACACATTCATTCTCTTACATGGATTTAAAAAAGAGCGAAGACGAGAATCAAGGGAAATTGAGACAGCCTATTCCAGACTCCGCGAATATCAATCAAGGAGGTAATATGAGTAGAACATTTAGAGATGACTTGGAACACAAGCTTCAGGATCCAGAGTTCGCCAAAATGTTTGGCGCAGCTCAGGCAAAATCGAGCTTTGCCCTAACTTTAGCTAAGGCCAGAGCAGAATTAGGCCTGACCCAAAAAGAACTTGCCACTAAGGTAGGCGTATCTCAAGCATATATAGCCAAGCTGGAGGGAGGAGAAGCAAATCCAACACTTGAAAGAATTGGTAGCTTATTAGCAGTGCTTGGATTGAGCCTCACTACGGCCACTACTACGCTATCACCATACGTTGAAACTTCAACATGGGAGAGTATCTGGGCATACGACCCTAACGTTAGAGCAGAAGAGATAAAACGGGAACGAGACATCGCTAAAGCTAGAGAGGCGAGTCCAGAACCAGAAGAAGTACTAGTATAACATAAAATTAGTAAAATAGTATTGATTAGGGGTTTAATATGCAATTTGAACAAGGTCCATACATACAAATGGCAGGACTGTGTGAACAGGTAATTGAGGATAAGACCGGAGTACTTTCACTAATACGTATAATAGATACAATAACTCACACAGAGGCGCGTCCAGATGCGCCTGCCGAGATGCCGCTAGTAACCTATCCAATGAAAATGGTAATAATGCTTAAGTCGGGGCGCGCTCGCGGTCGACATGAACTCAAAATTACTCCTGAACTACCTTCGGGTGAATTCAAACCTCCCATTACTCGGAGTATTCAAATGGAAGGTGAAGAACGAGGATTTAACAACATTATTAACATGGTGTTTACTTTCACAATGGAAGGTCTATACTGGTTTAACATATATTTAGATGAGTCTCTCTTAACGAGGATACCATTGAGGATAAAATACAACCGCGTTGTAACTCAGCAGCCTCCAAAATAAACCCCCTTCACCCCTCCCGCGCCTTCTTCTGTAGCTCGTAGAGCTTGTTCAGGGCTTCCAGCGGGGTCATGGAGTCAATGTCCAGCTTCTCCAGCTCCTCCAGAAACGACGGCTTTTGCCCGAAGAACGTTAGCTGATGGGTCGGCTCTTTGGAGCGGCGGCGGCTTTTGGCCGGGGCTTTACTGTTATCTTCTTCCAGTTCTTCCAGCACCTCCTGCGCCCGGTGTATCACCGATTTTGGCAGCCCGGCAAGTTGAGCCACGTGGATGCCGTAGCTCTTATCCACACCGCCGGGCACAATCTTGTACAGGAAGGTAACCTCCCCACCCTTCTCGCTCACCGCCACGTTGAAGTTCTTCACCCTCGGAAGGAAACCGGCTAGCTCTACCATCTCGTGGTAGTGGGTGGCAAACAGGGTCTTAGCCCCCAGCCCTGGGTAATTATGGATATACTCAGCGACGGCGCGGGCAATGGAAAGCCCATCGTAGGTGCTGGTGCCCCGCCCTATCTCGTCAAGGATAATCAACGAGCGCGACGTGGCGTTATTCAAAATGTTGGCTGTCTCCACCATCTCCACCATGAAGGTGGACTGACCAATGGTTATATCCTCCCTGGCGCCGATTCTGGTAAAGATACGGTCAACCAGACCGATGGTGGCCGAGGCGGCGGGGACGAAGCTGCCAATCTGGGCTAAAAGCACAATCAGGGCTACCTGCCGCAGGTAGGTTGACTTGCCTGACATATTGGGTCCGGTCAGAACAACAAGCTGGGCATCGTCATTGGACAGGTAGATATCATTGGGAACGAAGCTGCCATCAGCCAGGCTCCACTCCACCACGGGGTGGCGCCCTTCCCTGACGGTTACCGTATTATCAGTGGTCAGCTCAGGTCGGACATAGCTGTAGCGCACGGCTACCTCCGCCAGACTGCAAAGGACGTCTATATTAGCCAGAGTGTCAGCCACAGCCAGAACAGGCTCGCTTACCTCGGCTACCTGGCGGCACACCCGATGAAAGATTTCTGCCTCAAGCTCGGTAATCCTCTCCTGAGCATTAAGAATCCGCGACTCATACTCCTTTAGCTCCGGCGTAAAGAACCGCTCGCCACCGACCAGCGTCTGCTTCCTGATATAGTCCTGAGGCACCTGACTGAGATTAGTCTTGGACACTTCAATATAGTAGCCGAAGACCCGGTTATAGCCCACCTTCAACGATTTAACACCGGTGCGCTCCCGCTCCTGGCGCTCCAGATTAGCCAGATATTGCTTGGAATCTTTAGCCGCCAGGCGCAGGTCATCCAGTTCCCCGGAAACACCCTGCCTCACCACCCCACCCTCATCAAGAGCGGATGGGGGCTGCTCAACTATAGTCCCCGAAATCAGCTCGACCACATCCCGGCGGGGCTTTAACTCGTTTTTCAGCCAGTCCATGGAGCCACCATCAAGCGTCTCCCTCAACTCGGGTATTACCTCCAGACTGCGCCGCAGGGCAACCAGCTCACGAGGGGTAGAGATACTGCTCTTCACCCGGTTAATCAGCCGCTCAATGTCAGCCACCCCACCCAGCAAAGAAACGGTCTGGTTACGGGCCACAGTATTATCAGAGAACCAGCCGATGGCGTCCTGCCTCCTGACCAGCTCTGTTATGTCAAGAAGAGGCTGCCCCAGCCACCGCTTCAACAACCTGCCGCCCATAGCTGTTTTGGTCAGGTCAATAATAGACAGCAGCGAGCCGGCAACTGCCCCCGTGCGGTTGGCCTGAAAAAGCTCAAGGTTACGCTGGGTCTGAACATCCAGCGCCATAAACGAGTCGGTGGAATAGGTAGAAAGCCGTGCCATCTGCCCCAGAACCCCTTTTTGCGTTTCCTGAATATAGTGAACGATAGCACCGGCGGCTCTTACCGCCAGCGGCAGATTGGCACAACCGTAGCCGTCAAGGGTAGCCACTCCAAAATGGCCGAGCATTGTCTGCCGGGCTGTCTCCAACTCAAACCAGTAATCGTCAAGGCGGGTTACCAGAGCCGTTAAGCCCAAATCGGACAGCCCGGCACTATCGGCGACGATAACCTCGGTGGGTTTCAGCCGCTCCAGCTCCGGGATAACCCGCTGAAGGGGAAGCTGGGTGGTGGCAAATTCACTGGTGGTTATATCAATATAGGCAAGCCCCACCTCCTCCTCACCGATGACCAGACCCACCAGATAGTTGTTCTTCTTACTGTCAAGAAGACTGGGCTCAACTACCGTGCCCGGCGTTACCACACGAACCACATCGCGCTCAACCAGACCTTTAGTCTCACCGGGCTTGGTTACCTGCTCACAGATGGCAACCTTATGGCCGCGGTTGATAAGTCGCGCCAGATAGCCATCAAGGGCATGATAGGGTATGCCCGCCATAGGCACCCGGTGCCCCTTGCCCATCTCCCTGGAGGTCAGGACAATCTCCAACTCCCGGGCGGCAAGCTTGGCATCCTCATCAAAGGTCTCGTAGAAATCGCCCAAGCGGAAGAGCACAATAGCCTCGGGGTACTTCTGCTTAATCCTGAGGTACTGACGACGGATAGGGGTTGCACCGGCTTTCATCTTAAAGCCTATTCTACTAGAATTTGCCACCAAAAGGAAAGACTAAAACAAATTAAAAAGAGGGGCGCTCTGCCCCTCTTCTATGCTCAACCCAGGATTAAACCGGGAACTCTACCCCTTAAGGTATTTATCCATATCGGTGGCGGCACGCCTGCCGGCACCCATAGCACTAATCACCGTAGCCGCGCCGGTTGCCATATCACCACCACACCACACCTTAGCCTTGCTTGTTCTACCCGTAATCTCATCGGTAAGGACTGTGCCCCACCTGGTAGTTTTCAAATCCGGCGTTGTTGCCGGGATAATCGGGTTAGGTCTGGTGCCCAGAGCACAAATGGCGGTATCAATCTCAAAAATGTATTCAGTGCCCGGCTTTTGGACAGGGCGGCGCCGGCCGCTCTCATCAGGCTCACCAAGCTCCATCTCATATACTTCCAGTGCTTTAAGCTGACCGTTTTCATCACCAATGTACCTCTTGGGATTAGTCAACAGCTTTAAAATAACACCCTCTTCCTCGGCGTTCTCAACCTCCTCGGCTCTGGCTGGCATCTCCACTCTGGAACGGCGGTAGATAATATAGACCTCCTCAGCCCCGAGCCTGAGAGCCCACCTCGCCGAATCCATAGTCACGTTACCAGCACCAAACACTGCCACCCTCTTGCCAACCTTCACCGGTGTATCATACTCAGGGAACCGATATGCCTTCATCAGATTGACCCGGGTCAGGAATTCGTTCGCCGAATAGACACCGTTAAGGTTCTCTCCGGGAATATTCATAAACATCGGTGCTCCGGCACCGGGAGCCAGAAAAGCAGCATGGTAACCGCTATCCAGCAACTCGTCCACGGTCACCGTCCTGCCTACCACCGTGTCCAACTTAATCTCTACCCCCAGAGAAGCAACATAGTTAACATCAGCCTGCACAATATCTTTGGGTAGCCTGAACTCGGGGATGCCATACATGGTTACGCCGCCAGCCACATGAAGCGCCTCAAGGATGGTAACTTCATGTCCCAGCTTGGCCAAATCAGATGCCGCGGTCAGACCGGCTGGCCCTGAGCCGACTATTGCCACCCGTTTACCACTCGGGGCAACCTGTATTACCGGTGACTTCATTACTCCCTTATTAGCCCTCTCCCAGTCAGCCACATACCGCTCCAGACGACCAATAGCAACAGGCGCTCCCTTTTTAGCCAAGACACAGGTAGACTCGCACTGCGTCTCCTGAGGACAGACACGCCCGCAGGTAGCGGGCAGACTATTCTTGTCTTTCAGCACCCTAACCGCTTCCGGCATATTGCCATCGCGGACAGCCTTGATAAAACCGGGAATATCTATGTCTACCGGGCAACCCTTAACACAGTTGGGCTTGGGACACTGGATGCAGCGGCTTGCTTCCTCCTGAGCCTGCTCATCACTATAACCAAAAGCTACCTCTTCGTAGTTTTTAGCCCGCACTTTGGGCTCTTGCTTTGGCATGGGAACCCGGTTCAGATTAAGTTTCGCCATCTCACACTTACCTCACTTTCTTACTCAGGAATGTTGCCCGCACTGGCACTGCCATTGCTCCAGAGAACGCTTCTCTTCCTCAAGATAGCTACGCTGACGGGTAAAGAGTGAATCCCAATCCACCTGATGCCCGTCAAAATCGGGGCCGTCAACGCAGGCAAACCTGGTCTCATCAGCCACCGATACCCGGCAACAGCCGCACATGCCAGTGCCATCAACCATTATCGGGTTCAGGCTAACAATCGTCTTAACCCCAAAAGGAGCCGTGGTCAAAGCACAGAACTTCATCATTATACTCGGCCCGATAGCAACCACCCGGTCAATCTTCTCATCACCCTCAAGTAGTTCTTTCAGGGGCTCTGTTACCAGCCCCTTACGTGCATAAGAACCGTCATCAGTGGTAACTATCATCTGGTCACTGACACTGCGTAGCTCATCCTCCCAGAAGAGTAAGTCTTTGCTCCGTGCCCCCAGAATCGAAATAATCTTATTTCCCGCCCCTTTCAAAGACCGGGCAATAGGCACTATAGGAGCGACAGCAAATCCTCCAGCCACACAGACTATGGTGCCAAAGTTTTCAACCTCGCTAGGCATACCCAGCGGCCCAACAAAATTAGCGATAGAGTCGCCAGCCTCCAGTAAGGCTAATCTACGGGTGGTCGTCCCCACCTCCATGAAGACGATAGTAACACTGCCTTCCTTCTCATCCCAACCCGCCAGCGTCAATGGAATACGCTCACCCTTTTCGTCAATCTTGATAACGACAAACTGCCCTGCACTGGCCTTCCTGGCCACCTCAGGCGCCGCCATCTTAAACAGATGAATACCGGGAACCAGGTCTTTTTTCTGTAATATCTTATACATCTAACCTCCAGCTATTCAAAAATATACCGGGCATCACTTAGACACACCCAAAAATAAGGCTACCCCCGAGATTGCCCCCTCGAGAAATAGCCCGCTGCTTCTACTGCCTTCTTTGAGACGGAAACTAAAGTCACCCCACGCCCACGATGTGGAAAAACAACTGCAATAATTACTTACGCTTATTCAAACCAGCGTAATATTTTACCACCAAATGGCGAACAAATCAAATCCGCCACCCTCAAAGCCCGGATAAAAGCCAGCGGAATTTTACATGAAATACCTGTTTTTACCAAGATTATCCGAATTTTTAGCCCAAAAGCTATTGCCTAATCGTCCCAAAGAGTATAAGATAATAGGCATTACATGGTATAGCAAAGGCAAACGTCTGTTATTTACCGCGACGAAGCTCAAAATTAAGTAATAGCTCGTGAAAGGAGGTGATAGTCAACGCTAATTATCCGATAGAATCTTACAGTGTCTAATTACACCCATCGGGTTTTGATATAATTCCTAGATTTGGCAACAAATGCCCAATCTAGCAAATAGAAATATTTACCGAGGTAACAACAATGAGCGTAGAACCGGTTCACATTGGATTCGGTAATATACTGGTTACAAATAGAGTTATTGCCATAGCTGCACCAAATTCAGCACCTATTAAACGTATAATCCAAGAGGGGAGAAACAAAGGGTTACTAATTGACATGACCAACGGTAGAAGAACTAAAGCTGTTATCGTCACCGATAGCAAGCATATTATTCTGGCTGCCCTTGCCCCGGAAACTATTGCCGGCAGGCTGCAAGCAAGCCGAGGGGGCTCAATGTTAAGGCCCGAGCCAAGTTATGACAGAGGCGAGCTATAAAAATCAGCTCCCGTCCAACCCTCCGATGAGACCATTACTGATAGTTCTCTCCGGGCTCTCGGGAGCAGGCAAAGACGCCGTCCTGGCCAAGGTGAAGGAGTTACTCCCTCTTGAGCATATCACCACCATAACCACGCGACCGCAGCGGGCTAGTGAAAAAAACAACGTAGATTACCACTTCGTCTCAGTGGAAAGATTCCAGGAGATGCTCAAAAACAAAGAGCTATTAGAGTGGGCAAAAGTCTACGGCAACTGGTATGGTGTGCCCAACCGACCCATTAAACAAGCACTTGACAAGGGGCAGGATACAATAGTAAAAGTTGACGTTCAAGGCGCAGCTACTATCAAGAAAATCCTGCCCCAGGCAGTATTTATCTTCCTGATGCCCTCATCAATGGAAGAATTTATCCTGAGACTTAAGCAGCGCCAAACGGAATCCCCCTCCGACCTGACCCTGCGCATAAAAACCGCCGAGGAGGAGATAAAACAGCTACACCTGTTTGACTACATTGTAATAAACAAGCAGGATGAAATTGAGCAGGCGGTATCAGACATTAAAGCTATCATTACTGCCGAAAAGTGCCGGGTAAACCCCCGGGAGATTGCCCTGTAAGTCAGCTAGAACACCGCATTCATCAACCAGGCAATCAGATAACCCAGCCCCCCACAGATAGGGAAGGTCAATACCCAAGCACCGACAATATTACCAGCCACACCCCAGCGCACCGCCGACAGACGCCGGGTAGCGCCTATCCCCATGATAGCGGAACTGGCGCAATGGGTAGTGCTCACCGGAATACCCAGCACTGACGCCACCTCAATAACTACCGCCGCTGAGACATTTGCAGTAAAGCTATGGATTGGTTGAAGAGCGGTAATCTTCAATCCCATTGTTCTGATGACCCGCCAGCCTCCCACAGCCGTCCCCGAGCTGATAGATAACGCCGATATAATTATTACCCACCATGGGATATTGTCCCACAAACTAGCTTGCCCGGTATAAACCACCAACGCCATAGTTATCACACCTATAGGCATTTGACCATCATTCTTCCCATGGCTGTAAGCCAGAAAGGCAGTGGTAAGCCACTGCAGACGGCTAAAGATAACCCGCATTCTGGACGGGGCACTCCGGCGGAATAACCAGAGCAGAATAATCATCAGGGCAAAACCCCCGATGAAGCCCAGAACAGGCGCCGTAACCACCGCTGACAAAACTTTCCCCAGGATACTCCATATTACCGCCTCACTACCTGCCACTGCTACCCCTGCCGCTGCCAGCCCGGCAACAAAACCATGAGTAAGGCTTATCGGTAGACCACGATAGGTAGCTATAGTGCCCCAGATAATAACCGCAGCCAAAGCAGCAATCACCGTCAGATATGAGATTGCCTCAGGAACCAGAATCCCCTTGCCAATAGTTTTGGCAACAGCCAGCCCGGTGGCAGCACCAGCCATATTGGACACGGCAGCAATTATAATAGCAGTTCGGGGAGAAAGAGAGCGGGAACCTATCGAAGCGGCAATGGCATTAGCCGCATCATTAAAACCGTTAACCACCCCAAAGCCAATAGCCAGCGCAATAATTAAGATAAGAAGCCAGAGGGAGGAATCAGGCATACTTAAGAGCTACCCCTTCAAGGACATTAGACACATCCTCACACCTATCGGTAGCGCTCTCCA
>CAZRDI010000044.1:0-10307 GCA_964598825.1 uncultured Dehalococcoidales bacterium | reverse complement strand
TGAGCATTGGACAGGGGCTTCAACCAATCCTCGGGTTCAGCTACGGAGCAAAGCGTATTGACCGGGCACTACGAGCAATAAAACTATCTACCATCTTTGCCGTGATTTCCTCTGTCATAGTATTCGCCATCCTTTTCTTCTTCCCAACCTTAATTGTGCGTATTTTCACAACTGATAGCTCGCTTATCTCCGCCGGCTCTTATGCCATACAACGGGTTTTCTTCGTGGCATATCTGATAGGGTTTCAGATGATAGGCTCAGTAGTATTCCAGGCACTGGGCAAAGCTGTACCAACCTTCTTGACTGCCACATCACGGCATATCCTGTTCCTGCTTCCCCTGGTATTCATACTGCCGAGGTTCTTTCAACTGGATGGTATATGGATAGCATTCCCCATCGCCGATGCACTTTCTTTCATACTAACCCTCGCACTTTTTATCCCCCAGATAAGAGCGCTAAAACGCATGGAGCTTCCAGTAAAAGATTGATTTAGGGATAGCACAAAAAGTATAATCACACCAGACCGCACATCTCCAGCCCAACAGGCAGCTTGCCTGCCAAAGGAGGAAAAGGCATATGCTGAAACAGGAATCCATCAAACTGGAAATCAATGTTCCCGTAAAAATGAGGGACGGTACCATACTGTATGCCGATATATACCGGCCAGATAGCAAAGATAAACACCCCGCCATCCTGACCCGCACCCCCTACAATAAGAGCGCCATGTTTCTCAGGCAAGGTAGCTACCTTGACCCTCAACGGTTCGCCCGGGCAGGCTACGCCGTGGTCATACAGGACTGCCGCGGCACCGGAGTCTCCGAGGGTAACATATACCCCTTCAGTTCGGAGTCCGAGGATGGCTATGACTCCGTGGAATGGATAGCATCACAACCGTGGTGCGACGGGAACGTGGGTATGTACGGTCTCTCATACCTCGCTTTCACTCAATGGGCGGCAGCCATGGCCCAGCCCCCCCACCTGAAAGCGATTTGCCCGGCCGCAATCGCAGAATATCCCCCCTATGCCACACCCTGGAAAAGCGGTGTGTTCAACCTGCAGATGAATATAGCCTGGGACCTAATGATGAATGTAAATGAGCTCATCAGAAGCAAAACGCCACCAGAAAAAGCAATGCCATTACGGGAGCATCTCTTCCACATGATGGACAACATTGAAGAGCAATGCCGCTTCCTGCCCCTGAAGGACAATCCTGCCGCCCATGTAGAAGGCATTAATATGGTGCCCTTCTTTACCGACTGGCTATCGCATATTGACGACGATGATTACTGGAAGGAATTCTGCTGTAGTCCCTTTCTCTATGAAAAGGTAACCGTGCCGGCCTTCCACATGAGCGGGTGGTATGATTTCCTGACCGGTGGCGTCCTGGCTAACTACCGGGAGATGATGGGGAAGGGAGGCTCCGAGCTGGCCAGGAAGAACCAGAAGGTGCTCATCGGCCCCTGGCCCCACGGGGCAGACCTGCCCAATCTGATTGGAGCCCTGGATTTCGGCGCAATGGCGGCCGGGATGGCCATTGATGTAACCGGCATGCACATGAGGTGGTTTGACCACTGGCTAAAGGGTATAGACAACGGCATTACGGACGAGCCTCCGGTGCGCATCTTCGTCATGGGTGATAACGTCTGGCGGGATGAGAACGAGTGGCCACTGGCAAGAACAAAATATACAGAGTATTACTTCCACAGCAACGGCCATGCCAACAGCTCTTCCGGCGACGGCATCTTAGGTACCGAGTCCCCAGATAAGGAGCAAACCGATATCTATCTCTACGACCCCAGAAACCCTGTACCGTCTACCGGGGGGATTATCAGCGCCGCCGGCAACGTACTGGATGCGCAAGACCTGCAAGAGATAGAAAAGAGAACGGACATCCTTATCTACACCTCAGCACCGATGGAAACCGATGTAGAGGTAACCGGCCCGATAGAACTGAAGCTATGGGCAGCATCTTCGGCGGTTGATACCGACTTCGTAGGCAAACTGGTAGACGTATGGCCCAACGGCAAGGCATACAACCTGGCTGAGGGTGTCATCAGAGCCCACTACCGCGAAGGCGCAGTGAAAGCAAAGCTCATTGAGCCGGGCAAGGTTTACCAGTACTCCATAGACATGAAAGCAACGAGCAACGTTTTCAAAGCCGGGCACAGGATTCGTGTTGAGATTTGCAGTAGTAATTTCCCGCGGTGGGACCGGAACCTGAATACGGGACACCCAATCGGCCAGGATGCTGAAATGAAAGTGGCAGTACAGACAATCTACCACGACAAGCAATATCCATCTCATATAGTACTGCCGATAATCCCCGGATAGGAGCGCTTTAACTGACATTATGAAGTGCTTGATACTGGCGAGTGGTTTCGGTACCAGACTATACCCTTTGACAATCAACAGGGCTAAGGCCCTGCTTGACTACAAAGGCAGACCGCTCATCAGTCATATTGTATCCAGGGTTCCACGCTCCCTCAGCATTTACGTCTCTACCAACAGGAAATTCGAGGCTGATTTCCGTAAGTGGCAAAGTAAAATCGACCGGGAAGTGGAGTTTTGTGTTGAGGATGTGTGGGCCGAAGAACAGGCAAAAGGTGCGGTCGGTTCTCTGGACTTCTGCGTGAGGCAAAGGCGCATTAAGGAAGACATTCTGGTCATCGCCGGCGACAACTACTTTGAATTTGAACTGGCTAAATTTATTGCCGCCTACGACGGCAAGACTACGCTCGTCGCTGTTCATGATATAGGTGACAAAGCCAAAGCCAGCCAGTTAGGAGTTGTCAGTTTAGAAGGCAACAAGATAATTGAGCTCCACGAAAAGCCGGCTAACCCCCCGACCAGTCTCATTGCCACCGCATGCTATATCTTCCCTAGTCATGTACTTCCCCTGCTCTCTAGCTACTGCTCTGACGGAACGATAGATAACCTGGGTAATTTCATCGCCCATCTGATAGAGAAAGACGAAGTTCACGCCTACACTTTTGATGAGGAATGGTTTGATTCAGTTCCTCCCCATGCTAACAAAAGCGCCAAGGAACATTCAGTGTAACCAGAAAAGCCGCGCAGCATTCCCGCCGTCAGTAGGTTTTTATAGTTGAGGATGCAGAGAGGAATCAACTAAGCAAAGTTGACTCGCATTCCAGGTGCAACGAAGCTTGCGGTGAGCCGGTATTTAGTATCAATGTCTGAGAACCAAGAGCCCACTCATAGGTTATGTTCGCAAAGCGAGGTGAAGGGTTGCTTTTTAACCTTCTCATCACTTAAAATTACTATACTACTCGGAATTGGAACAGAGAAGGATACCTTTCAAGAAGTCTTTTAACCTAAGTTGCACTTCTTGGCTAATCCTCAAGGTTTTGGGATAGACTGGACGAATGGTACCTACCCAAGCAGATCTCAAATTCTAAGATGTGAGGTAACAATGGAAGTGAATGACGGAAATGAAAGAGAAAAGCGGAAGGGGGTCAGCGAGAGGGCAATGGCTACTAGCGGAACCACTGAGAAGTATAACATTCGCCTCACCGTAAACGGAAAGGCACACGAGCTCATGGTCGGTAAAGACGTTAACCCTGAGCACACGCTGTCTCATACACTCAGAGAAACACTGGGGTATACCGGAACAAAGATAGGCTGCGACCACGGAGCCTGTGGAGCCTGCACGGTTCTTATGGATGGAGACCCAGTTCTATCGTGCATGACGTTGACCGTGGAGTGTGACGGCAGGAGCATAACGACAATCGAGGGGCTGGAAGAGCCGGAAACCGGGAAACTACACCCGCTTCAACAGGCCTTTATTGACAACACCGCCTTTCAGTGCGGGTTCTGCACACCGGGAATAATCATGAGCGCAAAAGCACTACTCGATGAGAATCCTTCCCCGACGGAACAGGACGTGAAGCAAGCGCTGGCGGGACACTATTGCAGATGTATAAGTCAGTATCTGGTTGTCAAGGCAGTCAAGGAAGCAGCCGGGAAAGGAAGGTGATGTGAATGGGTGAGGAATACAGGCATATAGGAAAGGCAACACCGCGGAAAGATGCACGGGCAATCGTAACTGGAAAAGCCCAGTATATTGATGATATGAAACTGCCAAGAATGCTGTACGGGAGGGTTTTGAGAAGTCCGTATCCCCACGCACGCATTAAGAACATTGACACCAGTAAGGCAGAGGCATACCCCGGCGTCAAGGCTGTTCTCACCTACAAAAATGTCCCCGAATGGAGAGCCGGGTATCCCTATCACAGGCTAGTCCTTGACAGCACGATGCGTTTCGTAGGAGACGCTGTCTCTCTGGTGGCGGCAGAGACCGAGGCGATAGCCGAGGAGGCTCTGGAGCTGATAGATGTAGAGTATGAGCAACTGCCAGCTGTTTATGACGTTGAGGAAGCTATGAAGCCTGATGCGCCTCAAATACACGAAAGAATCCCCGGTAATGTTTTTCCACGTGGTTACCCTGCAATCGGGGCTAAAGCCCTGCAAGAAGTTGTTATGGGTGATGTGGAAAAGGGATTTAGTGAGGCTGACTTTGTCACTGAAGGAACATATGCGTACGAAAACATCCCGAATCCCCTGCCCCCCGAGCCCCCGGGAGTGATAGCTACCTGGGAAGACCCCGACCACCTGACAATCTATACATCATCACAATCTGCAGCTATGAACAGGAATTTTGCGCAACCTGCCCTGGGGCTCGTTGATATACGTGTTATCAGTGCCCAATGCGGCGGTAGTTACGGAACAAAAAATGCCAACTTCATACCTATGGCTCATGCTGCTGCCCTGGCTAAAGCGACGGGTAGGCCGGTCAAAGTGTATTTTAACAAGGAAGAGCACTTTAATGCCTACTCATTACGATTAGGCTCTCGCATTCATGCCAGGGTTGGAATTAAGAAGGATGGAACGGTAACAGCACTATCAGGCGAATGGTTTGTTGACACCGGCGCAGCTTCAGAGATGGCACAGGTTCAAGTTGCTGTTGGCTGCGGTGAAGCACAACTCATGCTGAGGTGCCCAAACTGGAACCTTCAACCTTATCTTGTGTGCACCAATCGAAACCCTTCAGGATGTGTCAGGGGTTTTGGCGGTCAGGAGCTCAAGAGTGCCCTGATACCACTCCTGACAATAGCCATGGAGAAGGCTGACCTCGACCCGGTTGAGTTCTTTAAGAAGAACTTTGTCAAGCCCGGTGATGGGTATTACTGGCGGGATGGGATTTGGTGGGACTACAGAGGCGTGGACTACTCAAATACAATGCAGAAAGGCGCTGAGGTTTTCGGGTGGGAAGATAAGTGGAGGGGATGGGGTAAGCCAACAGCGGTCAATGGTACGAAGAGGATAGGAGTCGGCGTTGGCTTGCACGGTAATGCTGATATAGGTGAGGACGAGTCCGAGGCATATGTGAAGATAAGCCCCGATGCCAGGGCTGTGTTACACGCGTGTGTATCTGAGGCAGGGATGGGAGAGAGAAGCAGTCTATGTAAGATGGTCGCTGAAGTATTGAATCTGCCCCTTGACAGGGTCAACATAACGGACCCGGATACACTGATAAATCCATTTGAGTTTGGGCTTGTTGGTTCCCGAGGGACCTACGCTGTAGGCTCCGCTTCCATAGAAGCCGCTGAAGACGCCAAGCGAAAGCTCTTTGAGCTCGCCGCCCCGGTACTCGGCGCAAAGCCTGAAGATTTGGAGACTAAAGACGGGCAGATATACGTGAGGGGTAACGAGGAAAAAGCGATTCCCTGGAGAAAGGCGATGGGCATAATGCGCACACTCACAGGTCTGGGACGCTTTGAAACTGACTTCTCTCTGTGCAACTTTATGATGATATACGCAGAGGTCGAGGTAGACGTTGAGACGGGAAAAACAGACTTACTGCGCATTGTTGCCGTTACTGACTGCGGTCAAATCATAGATCCGCTTGTTCTTGAGGGTCAACTACAGGGCTCTTTTGGGTCGGCGGGTATAGATACCGCTTTGTTTGAGGAGACGGTTCTGGACAAGGATACGGGACATATACTGAATTGTAACATGATGGACTACAAATGGCGCACATTCCTTGACTTCCCGGAGTTCCAGAGCGTGATTCTGGAGACGCCTATTCCAAGTCATCGTTTCAAGGCGGTGGGGGTTGGAGAAATATCTCCTGCACCCGGACCCAGCGCGGTACTTATGGCAATCCACAGTGCGATAGGCAAGAGAATAACGGACTACCCGGCAACGCCTGACAAGATACTTAAGGCTCTGGGTAAAATATAGAGAGAGGCTAAACGCAATGAAATCTTTCAGTCACGTTAACGCAAAGACCGTCGGCGAAGCTGTCAAACTGCTGAAGAATTATGAGGGCAGGGCTAAACTGAACGCGGGCGGAACAGATTTACTTGGTATCCTCAAGGATAAAATTCTTCCCGACTACCCTGAAATTGTCATCAATATCAAGACCATCCCAAACTTGGACTATATCAGTGAGGATGCCGGCGGACTCAAGATAGGTGCTTTAGCCAGGCTGGGGAACATAGCCCAATCCCAAATGGTTAAGAGTAAATATAAACTCCTCGCCGAGGCTGCCGAAGCGGTGGCTACCCCGCAGGTTCGTAGAATGGGGACCATAGGCGGAAACCTGTGTCAGGACGTGCGCTGCTGGTACTACAGGTATCCCCACCATGTAGGAGAGCGAATATTCTGCTATCTGAAAGGCGGCAAGGGCTGCTACGCCCTGACCAGAGAGAACCAGTATCACTCTATATTCGGAGGTTTGAGAGAAGCCGGCACCCCCTGCCAATCGGCTTGCCCGGGCGGCGTGGACATACCGTCATACCTGAGCAAAATCAGGGAGGGCAACCTGCGTGAAGCAGCTAAAATACTACTCGATACCAACCCGATACCGTCAATAACCGGACGGGTGTGCCCGCATTTCTGCGAGCAGGAGTGCAATCGGGGCGACTTTGATGAATCTGTATCGGTAAGGGACATCGAGCGGTTCATGGGTGATTATATCCTTGAGAATGCCGACGAAATTATCAAAGCACCTGAAACCGATACCGGCAAGAGCGTGGCCATTGTCGGCTCGGGCCCGGCTGGTCTCTCGGCGGCGTATTATCTCAGAGCATCAGGACATCGCGTCACCGTGTTTGACCGAATGGAAGAACCGGGGGGGATGCTCGCTTATGTGATACCGGCGTATAGACTGCCTAAGGATATTGTGAGGCGTGTGGTAAAAGCGATTGAAAATACAGGGGTTGAATTTAAGCTTAAGGTTGATATCGGCCGGGATGTAACTGTGGACGACCTCAAGAAGGACTTTGACAGCGTTTTTATTGCAACTGGAGCCTGGAACCCGATGTCCATAGGGCTTGAGGGCGAGGAGTCAACCAGATTCGGTATGGAGTTCCTGACCAATATCAACCTCGGAGTTAAGGAAGTCCCCGGCAAGAAGGTCCTGGTAATAGGCGGTGGTAACGCGGCTGTTGACGTGGCTACCAGCGCCCTGCGCCTCGGAGCCGAGGAGGCAATCATGGCCTGCCTGGAATCCAGCGAGGAGATGCCGGCACTTCCGTGGGAGATTGAGCAGGCTGTTGAAGAGGGGGTCAAATTGATGCCTTCATGGGGACCCCACAGGGTGCTCAAATCCGGCGGGAAGGTCACGGGTATGGAACTGGTCAGGTGCACCGCAGTCCTTGACGACCAGGGTCGTTTTGCGCCTACCCTTGATAGTGCTGTCAAAGAGACGGTGGAGGCCGACCAGATAATGATGGCCGTAGGATACACAACGGACCTTCATTTTAATGACTCTGCATTGTCATTGAAGGTTGAGCAGGGTTTGATAACGGCTGACCCGGAAACTCAGGCCACCAGCGCGCCGGGTGTCTTTGCCGGCGGCACGGTAACATACGGCGCAGCTACAGTCGCAGAGGCAATCGCCAGCGGTAAGAGAGCAGCAGTAGCTATGGATATTTATTTAAAGGGAGCGGGAGCAAAAGCCGAGGATGAGGACGGGAAGGCAGTCAAACCATTATTGAAATTCAACAGTGATTACCTTAAGAGGACAAATAGGGCTGAGATACCGAAACTCCCGGTAGCTGAGAGAAGTATAGACGCTGAGGACGCTCTTGGGCTCGGTTTGAGTGAGATTGAAGTAGAGTCAAACCGATGTTTTAATTGCGGCTGTGTATCCGTAAACTCCTCGGATATAGGCGTGGTGCTCGTAGCTTTAGATGCACAGGTAAAGATTACAGGTGCAGGGAGTACCAGGACAGTCCCTATTGAAGACTTCTTCGGTCCTCTGGGTAACATCCTCGAAGCGGATGAGATGGTAACGGAAATTCAGGTGCCTAAGCCCCCGGATGGCGCCAGGCAAACGTTCCTCAAGTTCAGAGTGCGGGAGGCTGTTGATTTCCCCATCGTCAGCGTGGCATCCATAATCACTCTCCATGGTGATGTCTGCCGGGATGCCAGAATAGCCCTAGGAGCAGTTGCACCAAGACCCGTTAGAGCAATAGAGGCGGAACAAAAACTTAAAGGTAAGGCCATCAACGCCAAGACGGCGGAGGCGGCGGCGGAAGCCGCTGTCCTGGATACAATTCCACTCAGCAAGAACGCATACAAAGTCGAGATAACAAAAACGCTGGTAAAAAGAGCTATACTCTCCTAGCACTTCCGGGGGAGTAGGCCACTACACTTTTAGTATAGGCTTATGTTATGATACGTTCTCCAACGGCAGCTGCCCTTTTATTTGCTATTAGTAACGTCTTAATAAGCTCTCTAACGGAGGTTATTGTATTTATCCTGCAGGCATTAGCCCCAGCAAAGGCGAATCCTTTTTCAAGTATCCCCTTTTTGGCACTATTCAATAGGCTCACTGGAGAATAACCCTAAGCTTAAACGGTTGGTGGCGGATTTAAGTCCGGATAAATAGCAGTCTGCCCCGCGTTCATTTGACAAAAGGGCTTTCTTTAATATACAATATTATGTAATTAGTTCCAGTTTAGGTTATTACAAACTTTTTAAAATCGTTCCAGATCAATTAAGTATTGGATGACCACACTCTAACTAAAATATTAAAGGAGGAGGTCATCCAAATGAGTTTTCAGGGCAAGTCTCTCCAATGCTCCGATTGTGGAGCCGCTTTCACTTTCAGCGCTGAGGAACAAGAGTTTTTCCAGTCTAAGGGCTATACTAATGAGCCCAAGCGCTGTCCAGAATGCCGCCAGGCAAGGAAGTCAGAACGTTACGGAAGCAGTAACTACGGTTCCAGACGTCAGATGTTCCCCGCGGTATGTGCCGAGTGTGGCAAGAACACCGAAGTACCCTTTGAACCACGCAGTAACAGGCCTGTTTACTGTAGCGATTGCTACCGTAAAGTCAGACCGAGTGCTTAAACTCAAGAAAAAACCTTAGCCTTAGTTGAGCTAAAAGGAGGGTAAAATGGCTGGATTATACGTAGCTGGTGGCTTAATCGTGGTTGCTATCGTGGCACTTATATTTTTCAAAGCAAAGTGGGGTAGGGCAGATAAGGAAGTAACTCGTGGAAGGGAAGAGAAAATCGAAGAGGAGAGAGTCGAGGATGCGAGAATCAAAAAGGAGCGGGATAAAGGAGAGGGGCAGGATTAAGAAGTATCTGTCATTCTAATCTGGCGACATGTATAAACCAGACATCTTGGTTTATACATAGTACGTGTTTGAGACTGTATGGATTCATGAAGGGAGCACAATATGAAAATATATGTGGGTAACTTATCCTACGAGGTGACTGAACAAGACCTGCGACAAGAGTTTGAGGCTTTTGGAGGGGTGGACTCGGTAAGCGTCATAACAGACAAGTATAGCGGGCGGCCTAAGGGATTTGCCTTCGTTGAAATGGCATCAAAGTCTGAAGGCGAAACTGCAATCACGAGTCTTAATGGTAAAGTGCTAGATGAGAGGACTATCGTGGTTAATGAGTCCCGCCCTCGTACAGACAACAGGGGTGGTGGTTCCTACGGCAACAGGAGGAGCGGTGGCTATGGCGGCGGTGGTAGAGGCGGCCGCTCGGGTGGTGGCAGGCAACGAAGATATTAGTCAACCCGCCGACTTGAATTGGTACCGGCAGTTACATATGCCTTCACCGACTCACCCATCGCAAATCTAGGCAGCGTAATCGATTTGGCAAAAAGGGGCAGATGTTTTAATTTGAAAGCAAGACATAGATGAAGCTGAACGATTATTTCTGTCTTTTAATATATCAGGAACATATTGTTCCATAAATTTAATCAGGAGTATTAATGAATTTCGAAAACTTGAATCTTCATCCAGGTATCATGACCGGT
>CAZRDI010000043.1:474-10788 GCA_964598825.1 uncultured Dehalococcoidales bacterium | reverse complement strand
TACTGGTCAGAATCGAATTCTGAGCCTCAAACACAGCCCGACTGGGATAATTCTCGGAGGCGATAAGGTTTATCGTCTCCCTTTGCCGTTTTGTCTCCAGATTAAGAACACTATCAATTTCCGGGTCAGTTTGACCTAAAGAGCTCATTTTTTTCCTCCCCGTTGAAGTCTACTAATTGCACCCCTATACTGTCAACAACCGTCAGGAGGGTAGGAACCCCCTTTTCAAGTATTTTTCTATGTGCTTAAAGGGTAGTTAGTAGCGTTATCTCCAATTGACTCTATATATTAGCCATGTTATCATGAGAAAAAGGCTGGAACGTATGTCAGCACTGAGCGGGCTTTATGAAGAAATTGCACTCTGCCAGCAGTGTGAAATAGCTAAATACCGAACCAAGGTGGTGCCCGGTGAAGGGGCAGAGGACGCCGATATAATGTTCATCGGTGAGGCGCCGGGGTGGCACGAAGACCAGCAAGGACTCCCGTTTGTAGGTCCAGCGGGGAAATACCTGGACCAGCTACTCGCCTCTATCAATTTGACGCGCGCGCAGGTCTACATTGCCAACGTAATCAAGTGCCGCCCGCAAGGAAACCGCGACCCCCTGCCTACTGAAATACGTAACTGCCGCAAGTGGCTGGAACGCCAGATTGAGCTCATCCGCCCCAAGATGATTGTAACCCTGGGGCGCTACTCCATGGCGATGTTTTTCCCGGATAAGAGCATAGGCAAAATTCACGGCACCGCTCAAAAGCGAAACGATGTTATCTACTACGCCATGTATCACCCGGCAGCAGCTCTCCACCAACACAGCCTGCGCCAGACGATAGAAGCCGATATGCTTAAGATTCCATCGCTCCTTGCTCAATCAGAAAGCATAACCGAAGCCAAGCAGCAGCCCCAGCAGTTAAACATGTTTGAGGTCTAAAATTATGACTAAACCAAGACTAAAAGTAATCCCCCTCGGCGGGCTGAGTGAAATCGGCAAGAATATGATGGCGCTGGAATACGGCGACGACATTATCGCTATTGATGCCGGGCTTATGTTCCCCGAGGAAGACATGCTGGGTATTGACCTGGTAATTCCTGACATCAGCTACCTGCTGGAGAAAAAGGAAAAGCTGAGAGGCATAATCGTTACCCATGGCCATGAGGACCATATCGGCGCCCTCCCCTATTTGCTGCCCCAGCTTAACGTGCCCGTCTACTCAACAAAGCTGACCCGGGGACTTATCTCAGTCAAGCTCAAAGAGCGGCGTGCTTTGTCAGAAGCTAAACTCAAGGCTATACCCTATGGCAAGCAGTTTGACCTGGGAAAATTCAAAGTTGAGTTCTTCCCCGTTTGCCACAGCATACCCGACGCAACAGGCTTAATTATACATACCCCTGTTGGCACCATAGTTCATAGCGGAGATTTCAAGATTGACTATACACCGGTCGACGGAAAGCCAACCGACCTGTCCCGACTGGCCCAGCTGGGAGCCCAGGGGATTTTACTCCTTCTCTCCGACTCTACTTATGCTGAACTACCCGGCTACACCCCCTCGGAAAGGGTGGTTGGTGAAACTCTGGACAATATTATGGCTAACGCACCGGGAAGGGTGCTTATAACCACCTTCTCATCGCTGGTATCCCGCGTCCAGCAGGTTATTAATGCAGCCGCCAAGCACCAGCGCCGGGTCTGCATTGTCGGGCGCAGTATGAACGATACAATGCGCATGGCATTGAGCTTGGGTTATCTTAATGCCCCTGATAATATACTGGCACGGGTTGACGAGGTAAAAGGTATACCTCATGATAAAATTGTCTTTGTTACTACCGGCAGCCAGGGAGAACCCACCTCGGCTCTGGTCCGCATAGCCAACAAAGACCACCGTCAACTTAGCATAGTCCCCGGAGACACGGTAGTCCTTTCGGCAACCCCGGTCCCGGGTAACGAAGCTCTGATTAACCGGACCGTGGACAATCTTTTTAAGCAGGGGGCTCAGGTGCTATACAGCAAGGTGGCACAGGTTCATGTTCACGGGCATGCCAGCCAGGAAGAGCTAAAACTGCTGCTAAGCTTAGTCAAGCCGAAATTCTTTATGCCTATCCATGGCGAATATCGCCACCTGAGCCTTCATGCTAAACTAGCCCAATCGGTAGGCATCCCGGAGGAAAACATCTTTGTGCTGGAAGATGGAGACACCCTTGAAATCAGCCCGTCGGCAGCCAAGATAACCGGCAAGATTGCCTCAGGCAACGTGTACGTTGATGGCCTGAGTGTGGGTGACATCGGCAGTGTTGTTCTCCGCGACAGAAGAATGCTGTCACGGGATGGAATAGTAGTGGTGATTATTGCCATTAACAGGCAAACCGGAAAACTGGTGGGGCGCCCCGATATTGTATCACGAGGTTTCGTTGACACCAGGGAGTCTAAAGATATGCTGAACAAGAGCCGTGACCTGGTAGCCCGAGTCCTGAACCACGGTAATGACCGCCCTGCCGACTGGGGCTTTATCAATACCAAGGTCAGAGATGCTTTGCATAGATTTTACTACGAGCAGACTAAACGCCGGCCTATGATTCTTCCCTTTATGGTAAAGGTGTAGCTTCAAAGCGTTTGGGCTCACCGAGAAGTTATATGGCTAACAAAAAGGCTAATACTAAAAGTAAATCCGGAAGAAGGACGAAGGGTAAGTCGTTGGGAAGCCAGCTCTTCCACTTCATGAAACGGCCTGCAGTATGGCGAACGGCACTATTAGTCCTCACCGTGGCACTGCTGTTCTGGTGGTGGTCAACGCTCACCTTATGGGCCACAACTACCGCCAGCAATATCCGGGAACTATTTGGCTGGGGGCTGGTTCTAATAGTCACCGCCCTCGGAATCTTAGTTGCGGTGGTATGGCGGGGAAAATCAGCCTCACTAACCCATCACTGGAACCGGTGGCTGGGTGGTGTCGTCCTCGCCTTGGCGGTGTGGGGTATATTCGCTTTTGCCCGTGTAGGGGGCAGTTTCGGCCTGGGCATCATAAGCTCCCGGAGCTTTGTCGGCGTTCTACGCATACTGGGACTAGTTATTATTGGGGTTGTCCTGATAGCCCCCGGAGTCTCCTTCCGCCTCGGTGCTAAAGCAGCTTCATGGCTGGGCAAACGGATAAAAAGCCTCCTGTCCCCCAGACCAGCCCCTCAACAAGAGGTACCGTCGCCTCCGGCTCCAGTAACCGCAAAACCTCAACGGACGGAACCAAAAGGAGAAAAAGTTATCCCGGTGCCCGCTCCTACCCCTACTCAAGAGGGGTTACGGCAGGTAGCCCAGGAGGTATGGAGGAAATACGGTGAGTCACCGACATTAGTCACTATTGATGGCTGGCGGCTACCGCCCATTGACATTCTGGACAGGTCTCCCGAGATTGAATTCAGTCAGGCCGATAATGTTCAGAGAGCCAAGCTTATTGAAGAAGCCCTGGATAGCTACGGCGTTGAGGCTAAGGTGGTGCAGATAAACGCCGGGCCAACAGTCACTCAGTTTGGTGTGGAACCGGGCTGGGATAGAAAGATGAAGGAGATAAAGGGAAGGGATAGAGACGGTAATGTTGAGATAAGACGAGAGGAGGTATCCAAGACAAGAGTTAAGGTAGACAGGATAACCTCACTGGCTAATGACCTGGCCCTTGCCCTGGCAGCACCCAGCATCAGGATTGAAGCCCCCGTGCCGGGCAAATCGGTAATTGGAATAGAAGTGCCCAATGCAACCTCAAGCATGGTCAGCCTGCGGGGTGTAATTGAGAGTAACACCTTCCAGAAAATAGAGGCAAAGTCTAATCTGGCTCTAGCGCTGGGTCAAGGCGCCGGTGGTGAAGCAATCGCCGGCGACCTGTCTAAAATGCCCCACCTGCTTATTGCCGGGGCTACCGGCAGCGGTAAGACGGTCTGTTTAAACTCTACTATCTGCTGCCTGCTACTACATAACACACCTAATAATGTCCGCTTAATTATGATTGACCCCAAGAGGGTAGAGCTGACGCCATTCAACAGCATCCCCCATCTGGCAACACCGGTCATAGTGGATACCGACAAGGCTCTGGGTACACTGCGCTGGCTTAACCGCGAGATGGACAGACGATACCAGAAACTGGCGACAGCCGGGGCACGTAACATTGAAGGCTACAATAAAAACAAGAGCGGAGATGAGGTAATGCCCTACCTGGTACTAATTATAGACGAGCTGGCTGATTTAATGATGGCTGGCTTTGATGAGGTAGAGCATATCCTGTGCCGTCTAGCCCAGCTTGCCCGGGCTATTGGTATCCACCTCGTTGTAGCCACTCAACGCCCATCGGTGGATGTGGTCACCGGTTTAATCAAGGCTAACTTCCCCACCCGCATTAGCTTTGCCGTTACCTCCCAGGTAGATTCACGCACCATCCTTGATAGCGGCGGCGCCGAAAAACTGCTTGGTAGAGGAGATATGCTTTACATGCCCACCGAGGCGGCTAAGCCCAAACGTCTCCAAGGTTGCTATGTCTCTGACGCCGAGACAGAGAGGCTCGTATATTTCTGGGGAAGCCAGCGAAGGGAAGAAATTGCCCCGCTGAAGGTTCAGGACCTCGTCCCACCGATAACTGCCAGCAGAATGGAGAGTTACCCCAGGGACCCGCTATTGGAATCCGCCAGGCAGCTGGCAAATGAACATGAGCACATCTCTACCTCTTACCTGCAACGGCGCTTACACATCGGCTATCCCCGGGCTGCCCGCATTATGGAACAGCTTGAGGAGGAAAACGCCGAAGAGGAAGGCACGGAAGAGGTATAAACTAATCGCTGTGCCCTAGCCCGCTGGCTCTACTCCTTCTCTTTTAAGAACCACCCCAACGCCAAGCCCATGTAAAAGGGTATACCGGCTACCATAATAAAAATTGCCAGCAGGAACCAGACTACCGCCCCCAGACCGATAGCGGAACCGGTAGCGGCGGCAATGATGCCTATTACGGCAAATATAGCTCCAAGAAACCAGAAAGCGTGAGCCCACAGCCCCTGTAGGCGCACATTGGCCATTTCTTCACGCTTCTCCCAACGATACGGCATATTTAGTTACCTCCCTTTCTTTCTATTTATAATCTTGTTTTATGATTTTGGCAATCCTATCCACCTCGGTGTTCTATCCATGTATTCACGATAGGCGTCACCGTAGTGCTCAAGGCATTGGCGCTCTTCAGAAGTGGCGAAGACGAATGAAAGAGCCGTGTATACAACGGTGAACAGAAGAAAGACCCACGAAGCGCAAGCTATACCCACCCCTATAAACATCACCAGCTGGGTAACATACATGGGGTGCCTTGAATAACGATACAGTCCCCTAGCAAGCGGCTCTTTACCAATCGGAGTTGTAATCATGCTCAACGCAACCGCAGTGTAGCCAATCGTCCCTATCAAGGCTACGGGTAAACCCACGTAGAACCACATCGTACCCAGGCGCATAGGGAGAAAAATAGAGTATGCGCAGGCAACAAACCAGACTATCCACATGGGCCCGTAGAGCTTCTTCTCAATCTCGCTACTCGGCTTCATCCTCTCCCGCATCACCTCTCCATGAACCATCATCAGTACGGGCATAGGCAAAGCGTTATAAAGCATGAAAATCCAGGCATTCCAGACGCCGATTCCAAAAGCAGGTACTAACGACATAATACCCCCCCCCGGTATAAATTTCTCAATATTTACTGCTTTTTCTACTACTTGTCAACTCCCCGTCCCCTCAACCGCTTAATGATAGCATCCATATATATCTTAGCCAGGTTTTTCCCGTGCTTGGCCATCCGCTCACGCTTTTTCTTGAGCTTCTTTTCGCGGCGTTCCTGCCTCGTTTTTGCCCCTTCTTCGTTCATTTCTCTATTTCGGTGTAGTTTAGTTCTCTCCTGAGCTCAATAACGCGGTCGCGCAGCAGCGCTGCCTTCTCAAACTCCAGGTTTCTGGCGGCGGTCTTCATCTGCGCTTCCAACTCCTTAATCAAACGGGCCACAGCCTCTTTAGCTACGGGGGTAACAACATAAGGAGTACGGGTTTCAGCCACAGCCCGCACCCGCTCGGTAATATCTTTGATTGCTTTCCTTATACTCTTCGGGGTGATGCCATGCTCTCTATTGTAATCTTCCTGAATCTGGCGGCGGCGCTGCGTTTCTTTTATAGCTACCGCCATAGATTTAGTAACGGTATCAGCATACATAATGACATGCCCGTCTATATGGCGGGCGGCACGCCCCATCGTCTGAACCAACGCCCCCTCCGACCTCAAAAAACCCTCTTTATCCGCATCAAGGATAGCCACCAGGCTCACCTCGGGCAGGTCCAGCCCCTCCCTGAGCAGGTTTATACCCACCACCACATCATAAACCCCAAGGCGAAGGTCCCGCAGTATATCCACCCTTTCCAGCGTATTAATCTCGGAATGAAGATAATGGGTCTTTACCCCCACCTCTATCAGGTAATCAGCCAGCTCCTCAGCCATTCTCTTGGTTAGAGTAGTTACCAGACAACGCCCACCTTTATCAACCCTGAGTCTAATCTGGTCAAGGAGGTCATCAATTTGTCCCTTGGTCGGCTTAACCTCAATGGTAGGCTCAAGAAGACCGGTAGGTCGGACCAGCTGCTCCACTACCTGCTGGCTGTGCTCATACTCATACTCTGCTGGCGTAGCCGAAGTATAGATAACCTGATTAATATGCTGCTCAAACTCAGTAAAGTTCAGCGGACGATTATCCAGGGCCGAGGGCAGACGAAAGCCGTGTTCCACCAGGGTTTCCTTGCGGGAGCGGTCGCCATGGTACATACCCCGAATCTGGGGCAGGGTCATGTGCGATTCGTCAATAAACAGCAGGAAGTCATCAGGGAAGTAGTCCAGCAACGTCCACGGCGGACTTCCGGGAGCCCGCTCCGATAAGTGCCGGGAGTAGTTCTCCACTCCAGCGCAGTAACCCACCTCCCTGAGCATCTCTATATCGTAATTGGTGCGAGCCTCAAGCCGGGCCGCCTCCAGCACTTTGTCCTGCCGCCTGAGCTCATTCAGCCTCTCCCCCAACTCTTTCTGTATGTTTTCAATAGCCCTCATCAGCTTATCATGCGAGGTAACAAAATGCTTGGCGGGATAAATATCCACCGAGTCCATCTCGGCTAACAACTCACCGGTTAGCGGGTCTATCTCCACGATACGCTCAATCTCATCGCCAAAGAACTCAATCCGCAGCGCCAGTTCCTCATAAGCCGGCTGTATTTCCAGAGTATCGCCACGAAGACGGAACCTGCCCCGCGTAAAGTCTATATCGTTACGCCCATACTGCATGTCTACCAGTTGACGGAGGACTTTTTCACGGCGGTAAGTGCTACCCCGCTTAAGAGTGCAGACAAAGCTGCGGTATTCCTCAGGTTCACCCAGTCCGTAGATACACGATACCGAGGCGACAATAAGCACATCGCGCCGCTCAAAAAGGGCACGGGTGGCGGCATGGCGCAGCTTATCAATCTCCTCGTTTATGTCTGCCTCTTTCTCAATGTAGGTATCAGTGCGAGGGACATAGGCTTCAGGCTGGTAGTAGTCGTAATAGCTGACAAAGTATTCTATGGCATTATTGGGAAAGAACTCCCTAAACTCACTGGCAAGCTGAGCGGCTAATGTCTTGTTATGGCAGATGACTAAAGCAGGCCTCTGCACCCGCTCAACGACATTAGCCATGATGAAGGTCTTACCGCTGCCGGTAACCCCCAGCACCGTCTGGTGCTTGTAGCCATGCCCCAACCCATCCACCAGCTTATCCACTGCCTGGGGCTGGTCACCGGTCATCTTAAAATCGGAGACTATTTCAAAGGGCGGCACAGATTTCCCTATAAAAAAATTGTTCTAACCACAGTATATCTTCTCACGGCACTGGTTACCTACTCTACAAAAATCGCCCTAAATACAGCACACCCCTCACGGCACCGGTTACAACCAGGGCGTGGTCATCTTCTCATTCCATATCCCCTGATTCAGCTGCGGTTTACGCTTTGATAATGGCCTTGGCCGGGCACCACCACTCATAGGAAACACATTCTCCGCAATCGGTGCATTTCTCAGGGTCCATGCTTACCGGTATCAGAACTACACCATCAAATTCTACAATCTCGTCACCCGCTATGATGGCCCCCTCAGGACACTTCTCAACGCAGACACCGCACTTAATACAAGCCTCGGTAATTTTATAAGCCACCTTAAACTCCTTTGGCTGGATTTAAAACAGCTGCTAAAATAAGCCCT
Source organism: uncultured Dehalococcoidales bacterium (assembly GCA_964598825.1). GTDB lineage: Bacteria > Chloroflexota > Dehalococcoidia > Dehalococcoidales > JAUXAP01 > JAUXAP01. The sequence continues at coordinate 2,521 of CAZRDI010000043.1, read as the reverse complement.
AATGTAATTTCACCATACGTCAGGAGGGACACGTCCCAGTTTTTGCAGTTCCTCTCGCGCCTCCCTGGTCAATAACTGGGGAAGGTTCTTTATAGTATGCACGGGGCCTTGATGAATTCCTATAAATAGCCAGGGCTTCCATGCTCTTAAAGGTACCCAGGGGCAATGTATAAAATATGGCGGGAGAAAGACCACTGTGGACTTAGTGATTACATGTTTTTCCATCTCCGGGCCCATACTCATCTCGAGCTCCGCTCCCAGGTCCGATGGATTATCAGGGTCCCCCCCAAACCACATCAGGAGCTCGGTATATTTGTGTATGTGCGGGCGTCCGGGGCCGAGGGGCTTTTCGTGGGGAAAATACCAATGAGCCCAATACACGTTGCTTCCTTCCATAACACTGCCATCCAAATTGGCAATAAACGTATCACCAAAAAAAGATTTCGCTGCTCGCTCCGGCGGGACGTCATATGTTATAAAGTACTTACCGTATTTCGTTTCAGCCATTTCAAATCTTCTCCTTCCTGAACGTTAATCTAAAATAATTTAGGGCTATGGCTAACGGCATTATAGCCCCCCATCTACTTCCCCCCGAAACACCCCTCATTCCAGCTTAAAGATTTCCCTCAAGATATTGGTGTGGCCGTAAACAATAATCTTGTCGTCTTTCTGCACCGTCACGTTACCCCTCGGGTGCGGAATCCAATCCTTACCCCGCTCAATACCCAGAATTGACATCTCCTTGTCCAGAAATTTCACGTCGGAAAGGGTGCTGCCGACAAAAGGCGAGTCTTCGGTTATGATGGCACGCACCAGCCCTCACCACGAGAAAGGACACTAATATGACCAGCAGAGTGGGTAAAAGTAAATATAGTCCAGTCATCTCACCTACCTCCTGATATTTACTTCCCCCCGAAATACCCCAGCGCCTGCTTAATCTTTTCCTCAAGGCTAAGCTCAGAGGAGGAGGGTAGGGTGGCTACAGCCCGGTTGGCTTCACCAACCGAGTAGCCTAAAGAGACCAGTGCAGCCATGACATCGACGTTTTCCTGGGCAAGCTGGGCGGCGGGGGTGGCTATGAAGCCGACGCCTATTTTCTCTTTAAGCTCCAGGACAAGGCGGCTGGCCATCTTTTTGCCTATCCCCGGAACCACGGTCAGCAGGTCAACACTGCCGGTAACAATAGCCATGGTCAGCTTCTCCACACTCATAGCCGAGAGCATCGCCAGAGCCAGCTTGGGACCCAACCCCGATACCCCAATCAGGGCTTGAAACAGACTCAGCTCGTCCGCCGAGTCAAAGCCGTAGAGGGTAACATTGTCCTCCCTGAGATGAAGGTGGGTATGCAGCCGCACTTCCTTACCAATCTTGCCCAACGTACTCAGGGTGGAGGTGGGCATGTACACCTGAAAACCCACCCCGCCAACGTTAATAACCGCCCAATCGCTACCTATTGCCTCCAACGTACCACAAAGACTAGCTATCACTTCTTCTATCTCACTTCTGCCCCGCCAGCAGACTATCCAGATGCATCTCATGCAGGTGACAGATAGCCACGGCCAGAGCATCGGCAGCATCATTTGGCTGAGGCACCTCCGGCAACCCGAGCTGGAGCCGGACCATTTCCTGAATCTGCTCCTTAGAGCTGGCTCCGTAATTAGCAACCCTCTGTTTTATCTGAGTCGGGGTATACTCATAGACTGAGATTCCCTTACTGGCTGCTGCCAGGATAGCCACCGCCTGAGCTTTACCTATCGCCAGCGCCGATTTCACATTCTTAGCCACGAAAGGTTGCTCTACAGCTACCGCATCAGGCTGATAACGCAAGATGATTTCTAAAAGTTTACCGTACAAATAGTTCAAACGCTCCCCGATCGGGGAGCGTTTCGGACTGCTGAAAGCGCCGCAATCAACCATGGCTATTTCACTCTCCGCAGCTTCCACCACCCCATAGCCCATAGTCACTGTGCCGGGGTCAATACCCAGAATCCTCATTACACTACCGGTACTCCTCCAGAACGGAGTCGGGAAAGTCAGCATTACTGGA
>CAZRDI010000043.1:0-464 GCA_964598825.1 uncultured Dehalococcoidales bacterium | reverse complement strand
GTCCAGTTCCTCAAGCTTATCCAGCAGTTTTAGCGCTTGCAATGCTGCCTTTTCCTCAAGCTCAATCGTAGTCTTTGGCATCATAGATAGTTCAGCCGAAGCTACAGGCAAATTTTTCTGCTCCAGCGCTATCCTGACCATCTCAAGCTCATCTGGCTTGGTATAAATCTCCACGTAATTATTCTCTATCTTAACATCCTCGGCACCGGCATCTATAGCCTGCAGGGCTAATTCCTCAGCATCCAGACCAGCGCCTTCTACCGTAATCAATCCCCTTGAGTCAAAAAGCCAGGCTACACAACCGTTTTCCCCCAGGTTGCCGCCCTGACGGGAAAAAATATTCCTCACCTCCTGCACGGTTCGGTTACGGTTATCGCTCAGGGCCTGCACCAGGATAGCAGTGCCCTTCGGGCCATAGCCCTCAAGGGTCATCTCTACCAGAGTAACCCCCTCCAGAGTGCCGC
>CAZRDI010000042.1:0-11057 GCA_964598825.1 uncultured Dehalococcoidales bacterium | reverse complement strand
AAGGTCAGCCGCCAGAATAATCGGACGCACCTTAGCCGCATCCACGATGAGGCAGGTGGCACCTGCGGCTACAAGAAGCTATCTATCTTCGTAGGGCAGTACCATTACATTACTACCCGTCACGACCAGCATTACCTTATCGCCAGGAGCATCACCTATTTCACTAACCAGCCTGTCCAGTTCTTCATCAGACAGGGTTGGTGGAGTTTCGGTCACGCTGAGCTGGTGTAAGAGGCGGATGCGGGAGCCAAGTCTTTTTTCAAGTTTGGTGACTAGCTCTACCATCTGCTCACTGGCTAGTATAGTAACCCTCTTTCGCGGCAGCACTTTCTCCGCACCCAGACGTTTGTCCTCTCGCAGTATGTACCAGTGGTACAGCAGTACCGGCAGAGGTATCAGCAGAGTCTGCAGGCTCCACTTCATATTATGTAAGGAGACTGTTCCAATAGTCCCTTGAAGTAGACCGTTCAGTAGCTCGTAGACAATATACACCACGACAGTTGCCAGTGTTATTACCGCTACCCCTAGAACCGCGTACAGGTAAATTCGTCTTGACCTCGTCCCCCGTTCCGCCACTCCCCCTTCGGCTACCATATCAAGCACCTTCTTCCAGTAATACAGCCAGATTGGAGCCGATACAACCAGTAGTGCCAGACCCAGACTGAGCTGGTTATGCCACCACCCTGCTGTGATTATAATTGTCCTGCTGGTTGCGTTGATTATCAGGTCCAGCAGAACCCCCAGTAGTGTTATCAGTCCGGCAATCAGCGTCCCGAGTCCAAGGAAGGACATCAGATACAGGAAAATCCGTCGTGCCGATAGCTGCTGCTTGCGCAATTGGGCTGTCTCTTCCTGCACCGCTTTCTGGTGATAGATTAAGACAGCACCAGCAACCAGCATAGTGGGGATTGTCCAGCCCAGGAACAGAAAGTAACTACTATCGGCTGCGCCCGTACCGCCGAAGGCGAACATGAAGATTTTAAACAGGAAGTAAATCAATGCCGTCAGTCCGGCTATCGCTCCGCCCGGTATAGCCAGAAGGTATAGATAAACCCAGCGCAGGGTGGAGTCGGTGTCTCCTTTGGCCGCGTAGAACCAGTAGTGAACCCAGACACCGCCACCGAGTAACATCCACGTTATGTTCCCTTGAACGCTGCTATTCCAGAAACTACCCCGAGCTATATCTCCCCAGACAGGCAGGTGAAAGATAGCGGCATCGAGCAATTGTATCACGTTGTTGGCTAGCATAATCAGCCCGAAGCCGGCGAGTATGTAAACGTACCATCGTCTTAGTGTCTTTGCATCGGCTGACGGTTGCCCTTCTCTCTTCTCTACTCGCCGGTGGTAGTACCATATCCCGCCGCCCATTATCAGCATGGATAGTCCTGCGGACGGAAATCGGACAAGTGACAGACCGTCCATAAGCCACATTATGAAACCCGCCATGCCGGAAAGCCCTATAAAGGCTGTTGCTAGCAGAGTGGTATTCAGGTATAGCTTTCGTATCGCCGACCCTGTTTCGGCAGGATTCTCGGCGACCTGTCTCTGTACAGCTCTCCAGAACAGGTACCAGAGCACTCCGCCTGTCAACAGTAAGGACAAGCCCATACTGAACTCGGTTCTGACAAAGCCTGCCCAGTTATATTCTCCGGTGATTAAGTTAAAACAGATGGGCAATACCAGCATCACACCACTGGTAAACATATAGAGGGTAGCAAGGCATACCGCATAGAAAAATACCCGCTTAGCTGTGCTCATTCAATTCTCCTCAGACAGGTAGTAACGTATTATAGCATTGTCAACCCGTCTGTCAAGCCCGGCAGACGCACCTAGCATCAGCATGCCCAAGCCTGATATCTACTGATTCCGGCGCTTCCGGTACGCTTCAACGTAACGCCTGGCACGCTTATCCTTAGCCAGGACAAGGTCAGCCGCCAGAATAATCGGACGCACCTTAGCCGCATCCACGATGAGACAGGTGGCACCCGCAGCCACAGCCATAACCACGAAGGCGTTATTAAGCAGGTCGCGGGCAGGCAAACCAAAAGAGACATTGCTGGCCCCCAGTGTCAGATTCACTCCCAGTTCCGCCTTAATCCTCCGAATGGCTTCTATGACTGCCAGTCCGGAACCGGCATCAGCTCCCACAGCGAAAGCCAGGCAATCAATGATAATGTCCTCTCGCGGGATACCAGCCGCTTCGACACGCTCCACCAGCTTACGGGCAACAGCTACCCTACGCTCCGAGTCCTTGGGTATACCCTCATCGTCCTGCACCAGACCAACGACTGCTGCCCCATATTCCCTGACCAGAGGCAGAACCCTAGCTAAAGATCGCTCCTCACCGGTAACCGAGTTAATGAGCGGCTTGCCCTTATAGATTTTAAGGGCTGCTTCCAGAGCCGCCGGGTTAGCACTGTCAAGGCACAGAGGTATATCTACCGTGTCCATCACTGCCTGTACTGCCCGGGGAAGCAGGGCTACCTCGTCCACACCAAATGTACCCACGCTGACATCAAGAACGTCCACTCCCGCCTGCGCTTGAGCCAGGGCTTCTTTACGGACAACCTCCAAGTCGCCTGCCTTCAGAGCCTCGGCCAGTTTCTTCTTGCCGGCAGGATTAATACGCTCGCCGATGAGCACTGTGGGCTGGTCATCACCAATGATTACTTCTTTCGTAGCGCTTGATATTCTGGTTTCCATCAGTCAATTACCTCCCTCCTGCCATCTACGATTCTATATTGTCCCAGGTAGCTCGCCTGAATGAAAGTCTGCCCGAAGCCGGGAGCACCGGCTAATTCAACATACTTAACCCGGGAGGCAATAGCCTTTGCTTCAGCACGCTTGCCAGCGGACAGCAGAGCCAGTCTAGCTCCCGTACCGGCAGCGTTCCCTGCCTGACGGAAGCGGTCCAGAGGCAATGACGGCAACATGCCGATTGCCACGGCGCTGGCTACATCAATGTAGGTGCCAAAAGCCCCGGCAATTATCACCTGCTTAATCTCGTCTTCAGAACAGTGGCTCGCTTCCAAAAGCGCCTGGATACCGGCACGAATAGCTGCCTTAGCCAGTTGTAATTCTCTCACATCGCGCTGAGTAATAGTTATGGCTGGCTGTCCGCATCGTTCCTCCCTACCAACCAGCACAAACTCGCGCTGCCCTTTATAGGTACGAACACGAGGGTGGCTGTCCATTATCCTGCCGCCTTTATCAATGATTCCAGCCAAATAAAGCTGGGACAGGGCATCAAGTATGCCAGACCCGCAAATACCAATGGGCGGTGCCTGGCCAATAGTCTGGTACTGAATGCTGTTATCGGCTATTCGCAAGCGCTCTATAGCTCCCTCGGCAGCCCGCATACCATCCTTGATATGACCGCCTTCAAAAGCCGGGCCAGAGGCGCAGGAAGTGGCGGTACCCTTCCTATTATTTATTAAGGAAACCTCCGTATTAGTCCCAATGTCCAGAGCTAATATTGGCCCTTCGGCTGACAAGGCTTCTGTTGCCAGCAAAACCGCTACATGGTCGGCACCAACGAAACCGGCAATATTAGGTAACAGGTGCACATATGCCCCCGGGGCAATACGTAAGCCCAGCTCAGCAGCCTTAACATCCAGAGCCTGGCTAACTGCGGGGATAAAGGGAGAGGAAGCAAGTTGCATCACCGGCAAACCGAGAAACAGGTGGTGCATAGCGGTATTGCAAACTACTACCGCCTCAATAACTTCCTCCATGCCGGCGTCAACCTCGGCACAGAGGTCAGCACACAGCTTATTGATTGCTTTAACCGCCAGCTTCTGTACCGGTAGGCCCTTATCCGGCGACTGCACGACGCCGGTAATACGGCTGATGATGTCCTCCCCATAACTTATCTGTGGATTCATCACTCCTTTGGCGGCTAAAGTACGACCACCGCTAAGGTCAACCAGATAGCCGGCAATCTTGGTGGTGCCCAGGTCTATAGCCAATCCCAATTGGCGACTCGTCCGGGGAAGGAGTGCTATCACTTCATCATTGCGGACTACAGCCTGGCACTCCCAGTTCCATGACCGCAGCCGTGCGGACAGAGTGTGCAGGATATCAATATCAATCCGGCCACAATGCAACTTATATTGGCGGTTCAACGTCATGAGCAGGCGCTCAACGTCAGCTTGTGGTGCCGACAGAGATGGAGCTTTCAGTTGCAAATGGTAGGCCCGAACAGGCGACTCCAGGTGAACTGCTACCTCTAATCCCTCCACCTGAACCCGCTGGGGAGTAGTCATCGACTCGGGCGGCACCATCAATTTGCAATCGCTGGTAGGATAAGCCTGACAGGCCAGACGCCAGCCATTCTTCAATTCTTGAGATGTAAACGCCTCCACCTCGTTAGACGTCGGCTCCGAGACAGTCCCGCTTAGAACCTGCACCCTGCAAGAGCGACACGTCCCCTTGCTCCCACATATGCTATTGATACCCACACCGAGCCGGCGAGCACAGGACAGGAGAGACTCATTCCTCTGACATTCCCCCCTTCGACCTACCGGCTCAAAATCAATGGTGCAAGCAGTTATTCTCTTCATGTTTTGATTATATCATGTTCCCGTATTTAAGCCCGTATTCTGTAGGGACAGGTCTTCCCAAGGCTACAGCGGGCACAGACTTCAACTCGTGTCCATGTTGCCACTTGTGGACCTATGCCAATGACCATGGAAACTGATTTGCGTGGAACCATCATTCCTGAAGAGGTCAGACTTACTCCAATTTCCTGCGCCGGTACCATTTCAAGCAAGTGCCGCTGCTTCACAATGGGTAAATCAGGCATACCCGGGTTGATAGGGCTACCCAACTGGTAGCCACGCGATGATGCCTCATCCGCCACGAACCTACAGGCTTCCTGAGCTAACGAGTCCACAGCTGCGCTACCAATACCGTCCAGAAGCACAGCCCGCAAAGGCTCACCCCGGCTGGAGTAGTCCGTTACCTGTTTTTCCAGCCTGGGACCGATAGTACCAACTACGACAGCCAGCTCTTTAGCCTCTGGCAGGAGTGAAGATAACAGCGAGCCATCCGCCACGGCGTTACCATCCAGGGACAATTGCCGATGACTCGTCTTAGTCAACGGGTAAACTTCATGGGCTACCGCCGGCTCTAAAAGGTGAGCATTCTTTACACCGGCCAGTAGTTCAGAGACCAGACTCTTTATTTCAGGCCTGATTCCAGAGTAATTCCCGAACCCCACCCGGCGCAGAACCTCCCTGGCCTTCAAGCTCAAAGGAATATCACGGATTACGGGCATGTCATTCTCCTCCGGGGTCCTGCCAGTAGCAAGAGCATGCCATCAGCTAGGTCGCGAACTGCTTAGCCCTTCTCAGCACAAACATCACCACGCCAATCAGAACCACATCCAACCCGACCAAGATGAAAACGTTTAGTGCAATGTCAGACCAGCCACCACCCAACTGGCTTATTTCCATAAGTGGCTGGATGAGATAGTAAGTGGGGAAAATACGGCTAATCCACTGGGGTATCTGGGGAAACATGTAGATAATAGCCGGGCCGAAAAGCAGAATTCCCGCCGTCTTCCAGATAGCAAAGAGGGTAGTTATGTCCTTTATTAACGCTCCGCACAGCAGGCCGATTTCAGCAGCCATTATCGCCCCCAGCACCAGGAGCAAAAGCAACAGCAGCACCTCGCCCCCGAAAGCCTGGTTCAGGAGCAGGATGATTACGCCAGCCACCATGCTGAGTATGATACCGACGAGTCCCTTGGCGGCAAAGACTTCCCCGACACTTACCGGCGTCACCAGCAGGGCCTGAAGCGTCTTCTTCTCCTTCTCGTTTATCACCGAGGTAGCGGGCAGGAAGATGCCGCCCAAAAATACAGCTATCAGCACGATGAGTGGAAGTACGCGCTCACTCCAAGGAATAGCCTCATCATCACCCAAGGTGATGGTTTCAATCTCAAGGGGAGCTTCCTGTCCGGTTAGCTCTCTGAGCAGGTTGGCCAGAGTCGCCCCCAGGACGGTGCGGTTTTTAGCCAGGCTTTCTCCCCAGACATAGGTCGTGAGCTCCACGTCTTCTCCCCCTATAACAGAATCGTCAAAGCCCTGAGAAAGCACTACCCCCATATCCACGGAGCCGTTCTCAACCGCCTGTCTAAGCTCGGAATCGTTATCATATTCTCTGGTGATTACAGAATCGAGCTCCGTGAACATGGTCACCAGTTGGGAGCCATCATTATCTACAATCCCCAACTTCGGTTTATCACTAAGCCAAGTGCCGAAGATTAACGAAAATACGATTGAGATAAGAACCGGAAACACGAAGACCCAAATAAATATAAAGTTCTTGGGGCCATGTACTAATTCTTTACTCAGCAGGGTGCCTACATGTCTGAGATTCATCGGGTCCTCCTCCGCAGCGCTATAGTGCCAATCCAGACCAGGACCAGGTCAAAGCCCAACAGTATAAGCAAATTGAGCCAGATATCACCCCACCCAACCCCGAAGTTAGCCGCCCGGTGTATCGTGTCCACCAGATAGTAGGAAGGGACGACCTTTATCCAGCCGGTAACGGTACCGGGGAACATAACGCCGAACGACGGTATCATCAAAGGGAACAATGCGACTATGCTCCAAGCCATCACCGACATCATATCTTTAGCCAGGGCAGCGATGATGAAGCCGAGCCCGGTAACCAGTACCGACCCCAGCAGCAGCGTAACCAGGATTATCAACGGTTGGTGTTTCATGCCACCGACGATAGTCATAAACACTACCGCCTGGACAAAAGCCAGACTTATACCCGTAATTGCCTTGGCAGTAAACAATTCCTTAACTGAAACAGGGGTAACCAGTAAGGCATTGATGGTACGCCGCTCAACCTCCTCGGTAATCAGGTTGGCCAGACCCATAGTTTCGGTTATGATGAGTAAAACGGCAAAGAGAGTGCGCATACGGTCCCGCGGCGGTATCTGCATACCCATCATATCCGGACCTAGAATCTCCTCCGAGATATCAACGGACAGCGGCTGTCCGGCCTGCTGATAGGCCATCTCTCTAATCAGAGCTACAATAGCCTCCCTGGTCTCATCAGGCACATCCGAAGCAAAGTACATACTTACCTCTGGTTTCTGCCCCGATATAAGGCTCTCCATTATGTCAAGCGGGAGCGCAATCCCAACCACATACTCGCCCTCAATTACACCCTCCTTCAGTGCCTCCTCAGAATCAACCGCCTTGATTTCCAGTCCTTCTCCCTCCACCTGCTCAAAGACAGGAATCATCACCGGTGAGTAGAGCCCTACCTGCAGGTTTTCATCGACAGACCCGGGCATGACAAAGTATATGAGTAAATAGAAGATGACGCCAAGCACGGTGATTACGGCAAAGAACCGATTCCTGAAGAAGAGCGAGAAGTCCTTGGCAACAAGAGCTCGGATAGTACTCCAGTTCATTCCTGAAGCCCCCGCCCGGTAATGCTGATGAAGATGTCCTCCAGGGTGGCTTCCTCACTGTGAATGGTTACTACTTTCTCCCGGGCAAAGAGCTCCTGAATAGCCTTTGGTGTTTCCGGGGTGTCCAGAACGACTTCACGGTTCTCGAGCTTGCCGCTATCGGTTGAGACTTCAGCTTTAAGTGCTCGCTTACCATATTGTTGTTTGAGACTGTGCGGCGTATCGAGGGCAACTATCTTACCCTGATCCATAAAGGCTACCCGGTCAGAGAGCTTATCCGCATCCAGCATATCGTGGGTAGTGAGAATAACGGTAGCCCCCCGCTCACGCTCCTCAAGGATGACATCGCGAATGGCTTCTGATGATGCGGGGTCAAGCCCTGACGTGGGTTCATCAAGGAACAGTACACGGGGTTGGCTTACCATTGACCGTGCCACCATGAGGCGTTGCTTCATACCTTTAGAGTAGGTCTCAACCCGGTCCTTTCCCCGCTCTACCAGCCCGACCCGCTTCAACAGGGCGCCGGCATCAAATTGCCGAACGCCAAAGAGGCGGGCGAATAACTTCAGATTTTCTTCGGCGCTCATCTTCTCGTAGAGATTGGTCGTCTCGAAACAAACGCCGATATCCCCCTGTGCCTTGTCCACATTTTTGGCTACGTCGATGCCGAGCAACGTTGCCCTCCCCTCTCTGGGCTTGAGCTGCCCCGTCAGCATATTAACGGTGGTCGTCTTGCCAGCACCATTGGGCCCCAGAAAGCCCAGAATCTCACCTTCAGCCACGCTGAAATTGATGTGGTCTACGGCAACCAATTTATCATACCAGTAGGTCAGTTCTTCGGCAACAATTGCATCTTGAGCCATACCACCTCCTCATTACTGCATAATATCAATCTTTGCTTTGCTGGAATTCTAACATATTCCGATAGTTTTAGAAAAGTCAGACGTAGAGTTTCTCCGTGAACTGAACTATCTTTTCCTCTACGGGCTGATGGGAAAGACGGAATAGACGCCATATCATACCCCTCATTAACGACCTGCAACCATAATTTGCCACTTGCATTTTCCGTCCAATTCCTATACTATATACCAAAAGAATAAGCGGCTCAGGGATGCCTGAAATGATTCGGGCATAATCGGAGAGCAAGTTGGTGTGAATCCAACGCAGTTCCGCCTACTGTGACTGACAGGTAGTCCTGCCAGAAGCCAGAACGCCGGTTCTCTGAGTTCCTTAAACCTCCGCGGTGAAAGGGGGTGGGAACATGTTTAAAGAAGGGACATGATTATCCCCTTGCCAAGCGGCAAGGGGATTAATTTTACCCCGGAAATATTATTGGAGGAAATGTTTCATGAAATTGAAGCGATTAGGTATTTTCATTGTACTGTTAAGCACTTTAGTCAGCATGGTCGCCGGATGTCAGCCACAGTTTCAGCCGGGAGATTTCACCGACGACGCAGGCAGAGAGGTAACCATAAATGAGGTCCCGCAGAGGATTATATCCTTTGGCCCGAATATCACCGAGATACTCTTTGCCCTCGGCCTGGAGGAAAAAGTAGTCGGCGTGAGCGACTTTAGTGACTACCCCGAGGCCGCCCAAGAAATAGCCAAGGTCGGTAACGCCTTCAGCCCTTCCCTGGAGAAGATAGTGGAGCTGGAACCGGACCTGGTTCTAACGGTAGAGCACGAGCAACTCAATGCAGAGCTTGAAGCCCTGGGAATTACATTTATGATTCTGGACCCTAAGGATATTGACGGTATCCTGAACGATATCGAACTGGTGGGGAAGATTACGGGCACGGAAAGAATCGCCAGTGACCTCGTTACGGAGATGCGGGACAGCATATCCCGGGTCTCCGCTCTGGTGGAGGGTGCTCCTGAAGTCAGCGTCTTCTTTATAATTGACGGCACCGACCTCACCAGCCCATGGACAGTCGGACCCGGCTCCTTTATTCATGCCCTTATTACCATGGCAGGTGGCGAGAATGTCGCCATTGCCGCCGCCGGCGACTGGGCGCAATTCAGCATAGAGCAGGTAGTCAGCGCCGACCCCGACATTATTATAATCCAAACCATGACCGGCGGCATACCAACAGTATCAAAGGAGGTATTAGAGGAAAATGCTGCCTGGCGGGAGATGACCGCAGTGAAGGAGGACAGGATTTACTTCATCAACGGAGACCTCGTCAGCCGCCCCGGGCCCCGCATCACCCAGGGCCTGGAGGGAATGGCAGAGATTATCCACCCTGAGCTGTTTGAGTAACGCCATTAGTCCTATTGACAAACTGGCATTAGCCTACTAGAATGAAGATAGTAACGAGATAGGAGCCACCGACCAGTCCCGGCGGTGAGCTTCGTAAACAGGGTATCATTAACAATATGGGTCGCTTGGATCGGATATGACCGAGACGGCAGAAATTAGAGTTATGTATGGAATGCCTTCTCTGGCTGTATCGGAGAAGGCATTCTTATATAAATGCGGCTTGAGCGAGGGGTTAAAATGCTCAAAATAGGCTTTATTGGAGCCGGCACGGTAGGCACCGCCCTGGCAGTGAGGCTGAGCAGCAAGAGCTACCAGGTCGTAGCCGTGTACGACAGCCAAAGCCAGACTTCAGCCGAAAAGCTGGCACAGGCAGTCAGCGGCTGCAACGTCGCCAACAACAGCCAGGCCGTAGCTGATACAGCCGACCTCACCTTCATCACCACCCCTGATGATGCCATAGCCCGGGTAGCATCCGAAATAAAGTGGCACTCGGGACAAAGCGCAGTCCACTGTAGCGGTGCCGATTCAACCGACATACTGGAACCAGCCAGGAAACTGGAGGCTCAGGTCGGCGCTTTTCACCCCTTACAGACCTTTGCCAGTGTAAAACAAGCCATAGATAATATACCGGGTTCGACCTTCGCCATAGAGGCTGAGGAGCCTCTGCTAACCACTCTCAAGGATATGACTACCGCTCTTGACGGCACATGGATAGAGCTTAAGGCAAGCGACAAGGTGCTCTATCATGCCGCTGCTGTTATTGCCTGTAACTACCTGGTAACCCTGGTCAAGCTAGCCACCGACCTGTGGCAAACTTTTAACGTGCCAGCGGACCAGGCAACAAAAGCACTAATGCCGCTGCTACAGGGCACCCTCAACAACATTGATAAGGTTGGTATACCCCAGTGCTTAACCGGACCACTCGCCCGTGGTGATACCGGAACCATTAAGAAACACATTGAGGCTTTACAAAAATCAGCTCCCGCCGTGCTCTCCACCTACCGGGAGCTCGGCCGACAGACTATTCCCATCGCTCTGGCTAAAGGGAGAATAAATCAACAACAGGCTAAGGAGCTCCAGACTGTACTAGAGTAACCTGATTATATAAATATATAAAAACCAGCTATGGAGGACAGCGTAATGAGAGTAATGCTCAGAAGTAAAATTCACCGGGCCCGTGTTACCGAGGCTAATATTGCTTACGAAGGCAGTATTACCATTGATAAGAGGCTCATGGAAGCCGCCGACATTCTACCCTACGAACAGATACACGGGCTGAATGTCAGCAACGGGGCTCGCTTTACTACCTATGCCATTGAGGGCGAGGAAGGCGAGATTTGCGTAAACGGGGCGGCGGCG
>CAZRDI010000041.1:0-11216 GCA_964598825.1 uncultured Dehalococcoidales bacterium | reverse complement strand
TTAAATCAGCCATAACCGGTCTCTTCCTGGTATAAAATGCCCGCCATTGCTCATCCGTCCCGACTATCTCCTGCCCACTTATACCTGAAAGCGATTCGATGGCTGTATTCCAATGAGTAACCTCATGCTGTTTATCAATCACAAATAATGGAATAGGAGAGCCGTCGGTAATCTTGGCCAGCATCTCCTCTACACTCTTCTCTTCAGTTACATCTCTAGCGACATGTTGAAAGCCCTTTACCTCCCCATTGATGACGACCGGACTGGAAGCCATCTCCATTATCACCATTGCCCCGTCTTTTCTAATGAACCGTTGCTCGTACGGTTGCTTGATATCCTCCCCGGCAAGCAATTTACGTCGGACCTCTCTAGCTATACCTATGGCTTCCTCACTGGCAAGAATTTTCATAACGTTCATGCTAATTAATTCCTTGCGATTGTAGCCGGCGAGTCTTGCAAATGCCTTGTTTGCGTCCACTATAACGCCCTTCATATCATGAACCCACATGGCGTCACTGGCATTCTCAAATAAGTACCGATAGTTTTTCTCGGTCAGTTCAAGCTTTGTCCCCATTAATCCCTATCCATGGGTATGTCATCAAGGTTAATATACCCCTCTCTTAATCCCTTGATTATAGCCTCGGTACGGGACCCGACCCCCATCTTGTTAAAGATATTGGTCAAGTGGGCTTTTATTGTACGCACGCTGAGGGAAAGTGCATCGGCAATATCCTTGTTGCTCATCCCACTGGCGGCCAGCGTAAGGATTTCATTCTCCCTCCGGCTGAGTTGCTCTTTCGTCTCACCCTTATCTGTTCCCATTGTTAGACCCGCCACCCGTTGTAAAAGCTTCTGGGTTACTACCGGGTCAAGCACAGAATCGCCGGAATACACAGCGCGGATAGCCCCTTTAAGTTCATCGGTGTGCGCGCTTTTCAGCAGGTAACCGCACGCTCCCGCCTCTAAAAGCCCGAGGATATAGCGGATGTCGCTATAGGCGGTCAATATTAAGATATTAGTAGCCGAGTTTGACTGCTTAATTTGCTTGGTGGCCTCAATGCCACCGAGTTTGGGCATAACAATATCCATTAATACCACATCTGGTTTCAACTCAGCCACCAGCCTAACAGCTTCTTCACCATCGCTAGCCTCACCAACTACTTCCAAATCCTTATCTTGTCCCAGTAAATTGCACATTCCCTCTCTCAGCACCACATGGTCATCAGCAATTAAAATCCTAATTTTCTTCATCATTTATCCTCTTCATTGTCAGGCGCGACAGCCCTCAAGTTAATCTTACTATATCCGATAAAGAGTCTCAAGCATTCCTTATCCCTTATGATATAGGTCTTTAGGGTTGAATATTATGGACTTTGGAGCACGAAAAATAGGGCACCAGGCCGATGTGGTGACTCGCTCCGAATAGTAATCTGTAAGTAGATGAAAGAAGAAGGAGGTGCAACGATGATGCAGACGAGAGAAACAAGGCCTGTAGTTCCTGAGGAAAGGCTGGAAGGAAGGGAGGCAATCCTGGCCGTGCTAGCCAGAGCCGCCGACGACAGCGAGTTCTTAGCACGACTTGCCGATAACCCCACTGAGGCACTCAACGAGTATTACACCCTGACTCAAGAGGAGATAGCGGCACTGGTCAGCGGTGACATAAAGAGGATAGAGGGCTGGCTCGGCAAACTGGATAAACGGCATGCAACCTGGCTGTGGTGTCGACTGGGTCAAGAGAAATGGTAAATACGGTCAATTATATGAAGGGTTGCTGTTCCGATGACAACGAATTACAGCTACTCTGAGGAGAGAGGACCATGAAACCCGAAAAGGAAATGAGAAAAAACCCGGCAACTTCAACGGTAAATGATGATAATCATGATGGCAGACTTGCTATCTTTAGCGAGATGGTAAGAGTTCGCCAGGAGGCAGTTGAAACAACGGCCCGGCTGGAGGCCGCAATTGATAAGATAGGCAAAGTAGCCACTACTGATGACCATTCACCAGCTGCAGTGGCGGAGAAGGCAGAAGCGGCAGGGGTAACCAAAGGAATGCGCAATACCCTAAGCACAGCACTTCTGGGCATTATGGCCGGGGTCTTCATCGGTCTGGGAGCAGTATTTTGCACCCTAGTTACCACAGGTATAGACGTCGGCTTTGGTCTTACTAAACTACTGGGAGGACTGGTCTTCTGTCTGGGACTGATTCTGGTAGTGGTTGCCGGGGCTGAGCTTTTTACTGGCAACTCCCTGCTAACGATGAGCTTCATCAGTGGACGAACCAGTCTTGCTCGCTTAGCCAGGAACTGGGGGATAGTATATTTTGCCAACCTCGCCGGAGCTCTAGCCCTGGTAGGGTTGATGTTCTACACCAATCAGTGGGCTTTTAGCGGCTACGGAGTGGGGGCAAATGCACTGCTCACTGCCAATGCCAAGGTAAACCTCGGCTTCGGCGAAGCCCTGGCGCGAGGTATTTTGTGCAACTTACTGGTCTGTCTAGCTGTCTGGTTATGCTTCAGCGCCCGCACCGTTACCGGCAAAATACTCGCCATCCTGTTCCCCATAACCGCCTTTGTTGCCTGCGGCTTTGAGCACAGTATTGCCAATATGTACTTCATCCCCATGGGAATACTAATGACCGGCCAACCGGCCGTCCTCGGAGCAGCCGGGGTAACATCTGCAGGCGTAGCTAATCTCACCTGGGCGGGCTTTGTCGGCAATCTGGTGCCGGTAACTATCGGTAACGTTATCGGTGGTGGTATCTTTGTTGGCGCTATCTACTGGCTGGCTTACCTGCGCCAGGAGCGGGCAGTTGAGATGATCACCAGCAGACCGTGGCTCGGAGCGATTTTCCCTAATCTCCGCCGCCCCAAGGCAGAGGATGCAACATCATTAACCGTGGTTGTTCGCGCCCAACTGGAGGAGCTGATTCGCCTCAAGGAACAGGAACCACTCACCCTTGATAGAGGAGGCATAGCACTATTAGACGTTCTAAGCAAAGCCGCCGAGGATACCGACTTCATGGCTAAGTTATCGGAGAACTCAACTGAGGCACTCAAGCAATTTGACCTGGCCTCTGAGGAGAAGGCAGCCATAGCCAGTGGGGACATACGGTGGATAGAGTCCAAACTTGGTACTTTAGAAGAACCACTGCGAACCTGGCTCAATGCCAGACTAACTCAAGAAAAGTGGTAAAGTAAATCAAATAAAAAGAAGGGCACAGCCAACGAGCGCTGTGCCCTTCTTTATTCTCTATATTACTCTAGGAGGTAGTTGCAGTCTCACTCCGCATCATGGCTTCTATCTCGGCATAAGGTATCTTCACTTTAGGCAGCGTGGGTTTGCCGTCAGGTCCCATCTCAATGGCTCCGGTGGGACAGACGAAAGCACAATCCCCACAACCAATACAATCCTCCCCACTCAGCTCGTACGCATAGAAAGGGGCAGCCACCTCCCTGTAGATACCCCGGTTAACTAGGCTTATTGCCGACTTCCCTATTATCTCCTGGCAGGCTCTGACACATAAGCCGCAGAGGATACAGTCCTGGTCACCCAGGACAAACCGCGGTTTCTCAACCCCGTACTCCTCGGCCAGTTCCTGTATTGCCTTCACGTTGGGGCACCTGGCTAGCAGAAGCTCAATAATTCCCTTGCGTAGCTTTCTTACCTTCTCCGTATTGGTCTTTACTATCAGCCCTTCCTTTACCGGGTAAAGACAAGCAGCTACAAACCGCGTCCTGTCGCCTTCGGTCACCTCCACGGTGCACAGTCGACAGGCTCCGTAGGGTTTTACCGCCGGGTGGTAGCAAAGAGCCGGTACGGTGCCGATGCCAGGTACGCGCTGTACAGCCTCCAGAATAGTCTGACCCGCCGATACTATGATTTCCTTGTCATCTACCGTAATGTTAACCGCATCAACCCCATCAGCATCCTTCACCTCAATACTGGTTTCGTCATCAATCCATACTTTTGCCATCACTTACCTCCTTTTACTGTTTTACTACAGCTTCAAACTTACAGACGTCATAGCAAGCCCCACACTTGATACACAGACCCTGGTTAAGCACGTGTGGTTCTCGTTTTTCGCCGGTTATGGCGCCTGTAGGACACGACCTCAGGCACCTGAGACAGCCCACACACTTGTCGGGGTCAATAGAATACTTAATCAGCTCCCGACAAACGCCAGCCGGACATTTCTTCTCGTTAATGTGAGCCAGGTACTCATCCTTGAAGTAACGGATAGTAGTCAGGACCGGGTTGGCGGCACTTTGCCCCAGCTGGCAGAGAGCGCCATTCTGGAGAACTGCAGCTATGTCTTCCAGCAGGTCAAGGTCCTCCAGTTTGCCCTTTCCCTGAGTGATGTTAGTCAGTACCTCGCTCATCCTGGACAGCCCTTCCCGACAGGGAATACACTTGCCGCACGACTCTCCTTTGAGGAACTCAACAAAGTACCGGGCGACATCTACCATACACGTATCTTCATCCATTACTATCATGCCGCCGGAGCCCATCATTGAGCCGAGTTTAGTCAGCTCATCAAAGTCTACCGGCGTATCAAGATACTGCTCGGGGATGCAACCGCCCGATGGGCCGCCGGTCTGTACTGCCTTGAATTTCTTGCCATTGGGAATCCCGCCTCCGATGTCATATATCATCTTCCTCAGGGTTATTCCCATTGGCACTTCTACCAGACCGGTATTATTTATCTTTCCCACCAGAGAAAATATCATCGTACCCTTGCTGCCCGCGGTGCCGATTTTGGAATACCAATCGGCTCCTTTGTTAACTACCAGCGGCACATTAGTCCAGGTCTTGACGTTATTCAACAGGCTGGGCTTCTCCCATAAACCCTTCTCTGACATGTGGGTATACTTAGCTCTCGGCTCCCCGATTTTGCCCTCAAGGGAAGCCATCAGTGCGCTGGATTCTCCACAGACGAAAGCACCACCGCCCTTGTTTATGCTTACCGTGAAATCAAAACCGGAACCCAGTATATCCTCCCCCAGCAGTCCGTAATCCATAGCCTGCTCAATAGCTACCAGGGCATTTTTTACCGCCAGGGGATATTCATGACGGACGTAGATATAGCCCCTATGGGCGCCGATAGCGTAGGCGCCGATAACCATCCCCTCCAGAACGCTGTGCGGATTGCCTTCAAGCAGACTCCTGTCCTGATAAGCGCCGGGGTCTCCTTCATCGGCGTTACAAATCACATACTTGATATCACCTTCGGCATCACGGCACGACTCCCACTTTCTACCGGTAGGGAAACCGCCGCCGCCACGCCCTCTCAGACCGGAATTTATGACCTCACTAACCACCTTCTCGGGAGACATCTGGAAAAGGCTTTTGCTTAGAGCGGAATAGCCTCCCTTAGCAATATAATCGTCAATTTCCAGCGGGTCGATTTCTCCATTGGCACCAAAGATGGTACGCGTTTGCTGCTTGTAGAAAGGCACATCAGCCTCATAAACAATCTTCTCGCCTGTTGTCGGGTCCGAATAGAGCAACCGCTCAATGATATTGCCGTTGAGGATAGTCTCGGAGATAATCTCCGGTACATCCTCCGGTTTCACATGCTGATAGAAGATCATCTTCGGCCGGATGACTATCAACGGTCCACGTTCGCAGAAACCGTGGCAGCCAGTTTCCTTAAGTTCCACCTGTATCTGGAGCTCCCGTTTCTCAATTTCCTCCAGGAAAGCATCAATAACTGCCTCAGCCCCGGCAGCGCGACAGCCGGTGCCGCCGCACAATGCTATACTGGTTCGGCTGGGGTCTCTCTTACTCAGTATGGACCGCCGCCGATTCTCTAAATCAGCAGCACTTCTCAATTCTTCATCCAGTAATTTTCTTACTTGCTCTACCATATCGCTCTCCTTGCTAACTTATTTATAGCTTCTCAAGACGCGGTCGAGCTTGTCAGGGGTAACCTGACTCTCGTATTTCCCATCCACGACTGCCACCGGCCCGAGAGCGCAACAACCCAGGCAATTGACTGCTTCCAGGGTAAACCTGAGGTCATCTGTGGTTTCACCGGATTTCACCTTGTAGTCTCTTTCCATCTTGTCGACCAGCCGCTGTCCACCTCTTATGTGACAGGCAGTACCAAGGCAGACGGTTACCAGATGACGTCCTCTTGGTTTCAAACTAAAGGCACGGAAAAAGGTGGCTACACCAAAGATCTGACTTAAGGGAATATCCAGTCTTTGACTGACCTTTACCAGTACATCCCGCGGAAGGTAATTGAACTCAGTCTGGATATCCTGCAACAGAGCTATCAATTGTTCCTTCTTATCCGCGTAGCTGTCTATCAGAGAGTCTACCTTTCCCGCATGGGTCTCTATTAGAGACTGCAGCTTGGTAGCATCAAGAACAAACTCCATTTGCCAACCTCCTAATTTGCTCACCATTTCCAGAGTACTCCCCACCTAGGTTATCTGACATCCGTCATCATACGTATTATCACGACAGAAGTTGCCTTTATTAAGCAAGTATTCTCCAGCATATACCCCAGTGGTTAGCAACAGGATACTAGGTGTATCACACCAAGTAATTTCACTTACCCAAGGACGCAAGCTTAGGCATTGCTGCCCTTGAACGAGTACATATCACTCTGGTATTATTAATGTGAAGGGGACTTTATGAGCACTATCAGTATTGTTCTTGCTGAAGACCACTTAATAACCCGCCAGGGCACCCGCCGAATCCTGGAGGACGAGAAGGACTTTAAGGTAATAGGTGAGGCAGGCGACGGCGAGGAAGCGGTACAACTGGTCACCGACATGCAGCCTGATGTAGTCATCATGGACATTGCTATGCCCAGGCTTAACGGCATTGAAGCCACGAGGCAGATTAAGCTGATTCGCCCCTCTACCGCCGTGCTAATACTCAGTGCCTACGATGACGATGCGTATGTTTTCGGACTGCTGGAAGCCGGTGCTGCCGGCTACCTGTTAAAGCATTCCAGCGGTGAAGAACTGACCCGTGCTATTCGAGCCGTTCATAAGGGTGAGCCCGTCCTTGACCCTATAATCACCAAGAAGGTCATTAACCACTTCAGACAACCCGGCAGAGGGCGTGGCCTGGAAAGACCCTCTGAAAGTCTCAGCCAGAGGGAGAAGGATGTCCTCAAACTTGCCGCCACGGGCATGAGCAACAAGGATATCGCCAGCGAGCTGCATCTCAGCAAGCGCACCATCGAGGGACACCTGAGGACCATCTTTAATAAACTGGGAGTCGGCTCCCGCACCGAAGCAGTACTATACAGCTTGAGAAAAGGCTGGTTTGACCTGGAAGACCTCTAAAAAGCCCCATACTCACCCCCGCAAGTAATAACCCGCTATTACCACAGAGGCTTGACACAACTATAGGGATATGATAATATTCAAACAGCTTATTGCATCCGATTGCATCTACGGTCTACTGAATATTACTTAGTCCTACTAAATACGGGAAAAATTATGGGGTATTAGCGCAACTTATTGCAATTATGTATAGCTGCCTGCTTCTCTGGTTTAAGAAAGCGGCAGGAGAACTAGTGTAAAAGAGAATTGGAGGTGCAAATCAGATAATTTAGATAGGAAAATGGACCGGTCAAAAAATATTAAGCTTGGAGGAACCCAATGAAAAAAAGAATGCTTGTGCTATCCATTACTATGTTGCTCGCCGTCAGCACCATACTCGCCGGCTGCGGTGGTGGGGCAGTGGGGACACTCCAGATAAACGCCAACGGAGAGGACTTTGTCCGGCAGGGTTTTGTCTCCAAAGACGGCTGGAGTATCACTTTTGACCATGTATATATCACCCTGGCCGATATCACCGCATATCAGACCGACCCGCCGTATGAGCCTCATACCGGTGGGAACATTGACGGGCAGTGCACGGTTAGCCTTGACCAGACATACACCATAGACCTGGCGGAGGGCGGCGCAGACGCCTCACCCATACTCGTGGATGAAATATCAGGCGTAACTACAGGCCACTACAACGCCATCTCCTGGAGGATGGTCAAAGCAACCTCAGGTCCGGCGGCTGGTTACTCCCTGGTTATGATTGGGACAGCCGAAAAAGACGGCCAGAGCGTGGACTTTACCATCAATATTGAGGATGAATGCGAATACAACTGCGGTGAATATGTGGGCGATGAGCGTAAAGGTATAGTTACAGAGGGTAGTACAGCAGACCTGGAGATGACCTTCCACTTTGACCACATCTTCGGTGACGCTGATACGCCGCTGGATGATGAGCTTAATCTCGGTGCCGTCGGCTTCGAGCCTTTTGCTGATGGCGGGCAGGTAGACTTAAACATGACCGAGCTTCACCTCGGCCATGTCGGCGAAGGACACTGTCACTGCCAATGCGACTAGTCATGCTGGACTTATAATATATGAAGAGTACTGCCAAAATCGTGGCAGAGTCTTCCAGTTTGGGGAGGAGGTGTAACTATGAACATGAAGTGGAAAGTCGTTACCTGTCTTATTCTTGCCCTTACTATCGGACTGGGTCTGCCGATAACAGCCTATGCCCACGGCGCCAGAATCGAATACACAGTTAGCACGACGATTGACATTGTCGCCGCTTATGATAGCGGCGAGCCGATGGCTGGTGCACAGGTTGCGGTCTATGCGCCCAGTGACCCCACCACTCCCCGACTAACCGGAGTCTGTGATGACGAGGGACGCTTTAGCTTCACCCCCGATTCCTCTGAGCCCGGCACCTGGGATGTCCAGGTGCGCCAGGCAGGCCATGGTGATATCGTCCATATTCCCATCGGTGGGAACTCGGGGGGGAGTGGTGGTGGCTATACTCCCCTTCAGATAATCCTGATGGCAGCCTGTGTTATATGGGGAAGTATCGGCACGGCGCTCTATTTCCTGCGGAGGAGAGCCTGATGCATATACCCGATGGTATCCTCCCCATTCCCATAGTTGCCGCCGGGTATGCCGCCACTGCTGCCACCACCTGGTATTCAGTTCATAAGATTAACCGGAGGGAAAACCCCCGCAGGGATGTCCCCAAAGCCTCTCTGCTGACGGCGGCGTTCTTCGTAGCTTCATGGATTCACATCCCGGTGCCACCCGCCAGTGTTCACCTGGTGCTGAACGGTCTCCTGGGAACTATACTGGGTTATTTTGCCTTTCCGGCAATTCTCATTGGCCTCTTCTTTCAAGCGGTAATGTTCCAGCATGGCGGGCTGACTACCCTGGGAGTAAATGCTATAATTATGGGGTTGCCGGCAATAGTAGCCCACTACATATTCCGTCTCCGTAAACTGGGTAATAAAGAGGGCTGGAAAAAGACCGCTGTTTTCGGATTTTTATCCGGCGCTATAGCCCTCGGTATATCGGTAGCCATATTTGTTGTAGTTCTTCTGACTAACCTGCCGACAGAGCTGGATGCCGATACAGAGCGAGCGGCAATCTATACACTGGCCATAGCCCACCTGCCGTTGATAGCCATTGAGGGGGCTATAACCTCAATGGTGACCGTCTTTCTGCAACGGGTAAGGCCAAGGATTCTGGATGGCGTATGAAACTTGTCGCAATAGACGAATACTCTAATCTGGACTCACCCTTACACCGCTGGGACCCACGGTGCAAGCTAATTGGTCTCATGGTCTTAATCTTCGCCTTCTCCTTTGTCAAAGACCTGCGTATGCTACTGGCAATGGTGGTGGTTACTGCTACTATTTATATCCTCTCCGGACTGCCCGTTTCCTTCATGTTGCAGCGAATACGTTACCCCTCCCTTTTTCTCCTGGCGATAGTCCTGATACTACCCTTCATCTCGGGTCAAACCATTATCATGAGCATCGGCCCCCTTGACATGCGGCAGGAAGGGCTGTTTGCCGTGCTCCTGATAGCCATCAGGTTTCTCTCCATCCTAACTATTGGCCTGGTTCTCTTCGGCACTGCCCCCTTCCTGACCTCCATCAAGGCGATGCGGGCTCTAGGACTGCCCGCCATCCTGGCTGATATGGTGCTTCTCTCCTTCCGCTACCTGCATGAGATTGGCAGTGACCTGCAGAAGATGCAGATATCAATGAAGCTACGGGGATTTCACCGCCACCGCTTCAGTCTTCGCAGCTTACATATCCCGGCATGGCTGAGCGGCAGCATACTGGTGCGCAGTTATGAGCGGTCCGAGTGGGTATACAAAGCAATGATTCTACGCGGCTATGGTCACGCCCCGCATCTGCGAAGCGAATTTCAAGCCCATGCCCGCGACATAGTTACCCTTACCGCTTTTCTCCTGCTCGCAGCCGGGTTTGTCGCCGGGGATATTTTATTTGGACGCGAGGCCACCGCCTTGCTCCAGTAGCTTAAACATGCCTGATGAAAGATTAGAGGTAATAATGCCAGCAGAAGAATTAACCAAGCCCGCGCTCACAGTTTCCGGCCTGTGCTTCTCTTACCCGGACAAGCCCGATGTATTACGGGACGTGAGTCTCAGGGTGATGCCAGGAGAGCGGATTGGACTCATTGGCCCTAACGGGTCAGGAAAAACCACCCTTTTCCTGCAGATATGCGGCGTGTTAAAGCCATCTGCCGGGGAAATCGTTGTGCTGGACAAGCCGGTGTTGAATGGAGACTTTCGCTCTGACATAGGTCTCGTCTTTCAAAATCCGGATGACCAGCTGTTCTGCCCCTCGGTGTGGGATGACGTTGCCTTTGGCCCGCAGAACATGGGTCTATCAAAGAACGAGGTAGAAGCAAGGGTAAAAGAGGCGCTTTCAATCACGGGCGCAGCTGAACTTGCCCCTAGACCGGCTCACCATCTCTCGGAAGGAGAGAAACGCATGGTCTCGATTGCGGGTGTGCTGGCAATGCGACCTGAACTGCTCATATACGACGAACCGAGCGCCAATCTTGACCTTCGCTCCCGGCGCCGTCTAATCCGTCTTTTACAGGCATCAGGAGAAACAACTCTAATCGCCTCTCATGACCTGGAGCTCGTCCTGGAGGTTTGCACCCGTGTCGTGCTGATAGACGATGGGCGCATCATTACTGACGGTAACCCGCACGAGATTATGGGTGATGAGAAGTTAATGGAAGCTCATGGTCAGGAAAAGCCCCATTCCCTCGTACCGCATCAAATACCGCACCACCATCCCCAATAAAGAACCCGGGTTAAAATGTGGAATTGACTGGCCTCTCCGATGGTTGTATGATGCAGGTAACTGTTAGCCAATCTGAATCATAGCTATTGTTTATA
>CAZRDI010000040.1:0-11270 GCA_964598825.1 uncultured Dehalococcoidales bacterium | reverse complement strand
CAGTCTCTTTTTCTGGCTGTCCTGCTCCCAACCGCGAACCTAATGTCTCAGGCATCCCTATCAGTAACGGTATCCTGATAAACAAATCAAGTCCAATAACAGTCAGGAACACATATTGCGGACCAACATGGTCCCAGATAACTCCACCCAAATAAACTCCACCAGCGCCAAGCAACCATGCACAAAACCGTACAATTCCCATCCACCTACCCATTTGCTCCGCAGGAACTAGTTCAAAAGTCATAGCCCCCGTGATAACTGCAACCATGTAGATGAAACCTTGCAAGACACCAGCCACTATCAGAAACCCGGAGCTCGGCGCCCAGATAAGCATAAAGCTGAAAGCCCAGACAAGGGGTATGATTAAATAGAGAACCTTTTTACGCCCAATCCTGTCGGCTAACCTACCAATAGGGATTCCAAGCACAAGGGGCGTTATGGCAAAAGCAGTAACCATCGCCCCCAGTATATATTGGTCGGCTCCCTTGACCTCATGAGCGAAGGGCTGAACAAAGGGAATAAGCATAAACCACGGCAGGTTGCCTATGGAGGCGATGACAAGCCATCGCTTCAGGTTACGCCCCTGCTTGAACACTTGAGAAATGTCTCGGAAGAAACCGAGCCCGCTCTCCCTCAGACTCCCCCACTTACGATTGGATAGCTGAGTAAGGATAAGGAAAAAGGTGACAGCAGTACCACCCACACAAATAAAGAACAGGGGCCTGATGCCTTCAATATTTATACCGCCAAAGCTTGTAACCAGCAGACTCCCAAGCAGGGGGGCTGTAATCCCTAATACCCCAGCGGCAAAAGTCTCACAGAGGCTCATACCAGTGGCTCTGTCCTCATTTTCCAGTGAATTTCCACAAATGACGGTGCAACAGTGACCGCTCACTCCAAATCCTAACCAATATCCTAGCATAGCGACTATAATAATGGCCCAACCTCCGGCCAAAGCGTAGACAAGATATGCCATAGCAAGCATAATAATACCAATAAGGTAAATTCTCTTAACACCAACCCTGTCAATCAGCCATCCGGTTAACGGGCCCGCCAAAGCGGCTACACTCATTCCAACACTATTAACAATACCCAGCTGGGTGCCAGTAGCCCCTAACTCCCTGACATAAACGGACATATAAGGAAGCACCATCCGATAGAAGAATAGACTTATGGATGTCCGCATCATTGAAACCTTCCAATCACGCTGCTGCCTGGTAAAGAAGTGAACACCTCTTGAGATAGCACCAGTTGTTTTTGCAACTACTTGCAACGTATTCCTCACTTTTCACTCTGGGTCAGCAATCACGAGAGCTTCATGGAACAGCTCTATAAGGTAATCTCTCCCACAAAGAAGAGATAAGAGGAGGATAAAGTTAAGTAACTCCGTATCTTAATCCGAGGCTTTCCCTTTAGCTATGGTTACCAGGCTGGCAAAAGCTTCAGGCTCCCTAACCGCCATCTCAGCCAGCATCTTACGATTGATTTCGACACCGGACTTCTTCAGACCGTCCAAAAACTGACCGTAGGTAAGACCCTCAGATCTACTGGCTGCATTAATCCGCGAAATCCATAGCCGCCTCATATCACCCTTTCGCTCTCGGCGATGACGGTAAGCATAGCTCAGCGACTTAAGCATAGACTCGTGAGCTCTACGGTAAAGGGAATGCTTGGTTGCCCTGTGTCCCTTGGTTAAAGCCAACACCTTCTTATGTCGATGATGACCGGTTACACCTCTCTTTACTCGCGGCAAAACATCCTCCTGTTTACTTCAGTTTATAGGGCAAGAGCCGTTTTATACGAACTTTATCACTGGGACTTATCGGCACTTTCTCATCAAAAAGACGCTTAGTCCGCTTCGCCTTTCGGCGACGCAGATGGCTTTTTCCACCCTTAGTCCGCATAATTTTGCCGCTACCAGTGATATGGAAGCGGCTTCGTGCCCCTTTATGAGTTTTAATCTTTGGCACTCTACTATTCCTTTTTTGTTTTCGTCCCTTCTTGTACTTTAACCTTCTGAGCAACTGACGGTGACAGAATCATATTCATCCTCCTGCCCTCCATCACTGGTTGTCTATCAATAGCAGCCATTCCTTCTAACGATTCTGTCATCCGCTGCAACAAACCCCAACCGATCTCAGGATGCGTGATTTCACGCCCCCTGAACATTATTGTCACCTTAACCTTGTTCCCACCATCCAGAAATCTCCTAGCCAACCTGGCCTTAGACTCAAAATCATGGCCGCCAATCTTGGGCCTCAACCGAATCTCTCTTAAAAGTGAAACCCTCTGGCTTTTCCTAGCCTCGCGCTCCCTCTTGGTCTGCTCATACTTATACTTCCCATAATCAAGCAGACGACACACCGGCGGCACCGCAGTAGCGGCTACCTCAACCAGGTCAAGGTTTTTCTTCTTCGCCACCTCTCGCGCCTGACTTAAGGGCATAACACCTAACTGCTCTCCCTTATCCCCCACGAGGCGAACTTCCGGAGCTCTAATCTCCTCATTGACACGCAGTTTCTTAATTATGTCCTAATTTACCTCCTGTAAGCACAGAGACATTATGAGCCCAAATTATAACACATTCCTTAACACTAATCAACCCGGCTCTAACTATAACCTCAACTCTTTCTCTTTATCTTTTATAGTCACCCTGACAGTTTCCCTAAATTCATCAAAGGACCGGGAAGTCAATTGCTCTCCCCTGCGCAACCGAATGGAAACAGTGGAATCAGCCGCCTCTCTATCACCAACCACCAGCATACACGGAATCTTCTCAAGCTGCGCCTCCCGAATCTTGAAGTTCACCCTCTCCGACCGGGCATCAACCTTCACCCTCACTCCTTCATTTCTTAGTCCGGTCTCCAGGCTACGGGCATAGTCCAGGTGACGATCTGCCACCGGAATTATCACCACCTGCACCGGCGCCAGCCACACCGGAAAAGCACCACTGTAGTGCTCAATCAACAAGCCAAAGAAACGCTCCCATGCCCCCAGCAGAGCTCGATGTACCATGTAGGGACGATGTTCCCGACCGTCCTTTCCCGTGTAAACCATACCAAACCGCTCCGGCAGATTGAAATCAAACTGAATCGTTGTCATCTGCCACTCCCGGCCAATGGCGTCCTCAATCTTTATGTCAATCTTAGGGCCATAAAAAGCACCGCCACCTTCATCCAGTTCATATTCAACGCCCTGCTGCTGAAGCACCTTACGCAATGCTTCTGTTGCCTGCTCCCATTGTTGCTGGGTGCCTACCGACTTCTCAGGGCGGGTGGCAAGATACACCTTATACTTATCAAAACCGAACTCTTTCCACATGTGGATTGAGAAGCGGAAAACCTCCGCTATCTCATCTTCAATCTGCTCCGGGGCGCAGATAATATGGGCATCATCCTGAGTGAAGCCCCGTGTACGCAATAGCCCGAGCAGCACGCCGCTACGCTCGTAGCGATACACCGTACCCAGCTCAGCCCAGCGCAGGGGCAAATCACGATAGGAACGCAACTGTGCCTTGTAAGCCAGTATATGGAAGGGACAATTCATGGGCTTGAGATAGTACTCCTGCCCCTCTACATCTATCGGCGAGTACATATTCTCCTTATAGAAATCCAGGTGACCGCTGGTCTCCCACAGCTTGCTGAGACCGATATGGGGCGTGTAGAGCAGTTCATACCCGTTGGCAAAATGCTCCTGCCGCCAGAATTCCTCAATAGTAGCACGAATACGGCCGGCCTTAGGACCGTAGATAATAAGACCACCGCCTATTTCCTCAGGAGCGATATAGAGATTAAGCTGCTTATTCAGACGGCGATGGTCACGCGCCTCCATCTCCTCAAGCCTCTTGAGATGCCCTGCTAACGCCTCCTCCGTGTCAAAGGCAACCCCGTATATCCGCTGTAGCATGGGGAACCTCTCGCTACCCCGCCAGTAGGCACCGGCAATACTGACCAGCTTAAAAGCCTTAACCTCTCCGGTAGAGCTAACATGGGGTCCGCGGCACAAATCAACAAATGAGCCCTGTCGATACAGCGTAACTTTATCGCCGGGGAGGTCATCAATCAACTCCAATTTATAGGGCTGAGAGGCAAACACTTCTCGCGCCTCTTCCTTGGTTACTTCCTCACTGACAAAAGGGCTATCGGCGGCAATCATCTCCCTCATCTTAGCCTCAATAGACGGCAGGTCATCAGGAGTCAACGAGCGGGGCAGGTCAAAGTCATAGTAGAAGCCATTTTCAATAGCCGGCCCGATGCCGAATTTGGCATCGGGGAAGATAGACTGAACCGCCTCAGCCATTATATGAGCCGCCGAATGCCGCATTAGCTCCAGCTTCTTATCCCCGTCTGCTTGCTGCTCTTCACCAGGAACCATTATTAGCACCCACCTGATATACTAAACGAAAACCTCCCACCTATTTGAGAGGCGAGAGGCCTCAACCATCCCTCCTACTAACTCAAATTATACCAGCTACCACCCACAAGTGCAATCAACACAGTCTGATTGACAAGCCCAGTAGCAAAGCTTACAATGCACCAGATACCGACATGTTAAAGAAGACGTTCCCCATTTTAGCCGTGTCAATCTTCTCTGCTATGCTAGGGGTAGGATTAATAAGCCCTCTCCTGCCCCTCTATGCTCAGGACATGGGAGCCAGCGGAATCGAGCTGGGTTTCATATTTGCCGGTTACGGTATCTGCAACAGCATGCTTACCCCTGTCATAGGCAGGCTTTCTGACCGCAAGGGCAGAAAGGTCTTTCTCTGCATCGGCCTTTTTTTCTACGCCGTTCTTTCACTGGGCTTTATATGGGCAAGCAGTGCCTTGCAGCTAATCTTAGTCCGTATGATTCAAGGCGCAGCCGGAGCTATGATTCTTCCCGTTGCCATGGCTTATATTGGCGACCTGTCCCCGGAGGGCGAAGAAGGGAAATGGATGGGCTACTCCAATGCGGCTTTTTTCAGTGGATTCGGCATCGGTCCCCTTCTGGGCGGAGTACTAGCTGAGCATTTTGGGATGAACACCGCATTCTACTCTATGGGCAGCCTTTGTATGCTGGCTTTCCTGGTAGCCGTTATTTTCATACCTGAGAGCGGACGGAGGAAAACGGGCGAGGAGAGTCCGCCATCATTTAAAGAGATGAGCAAAAGCCGCCTTGTCAGGGGCCTTTTCAGCTTCCGAATGGCGCAGTCTGTAGGTCGAGGAGGCCTCATGACTTTCCTGCCTATCTTCGCCGCCACATACGCTGGCTTAGGTACAACTCTTATAGGCGTATTGTTAGCCGTTAATACGCTGTTAATGACAGCGCTTACTGCCCCTGCAGGGAAACTGGCTGATAAATTCAACAGGAGAACCATGGTAATTATTGGTAGCTGTCTGAATTCCCTATCCCTGGTATTGATTCCCGTAGCCCGCAACTTTTGGTCCTTAATATGGTTATGTCTCCCGCGGGGCTTAGGCGGTGCAATTTCCATATCAGCTTCCTCAGCGCTGACTGTAGAAGAAGGCAGGAAATTCGGTATGGGCTCAACTATGTCTATATTGATGATGGCAATGGGCATAGGTATGGCTATAGGACCAGTTCTAAGCGGGGTAATTGCCGATACCATAGATATCAACTCAGTATTCTATTTCGGAGCGGCTGCAGTAGCCGTCGGCACCGGTCTATTTGCCTGGTTTACCAAGTGACAGTCCAGAAACACGCTCCCGATACATGGTGGACGCTAACGGAACAAGAAAGTGCCTATTGAAGGAGGAACTGTGAAAAAGATTGCTTTAGAGGAACACTTCACCACAAAAGAACACCTGAACTATCTACTCTCAATACTGGAGGGGAAATATCCCATACCGGAAGTCATTGAAGAGGAAAAGTCTCTTGCCATTGAGATAAGGTGGGCTCCTTCTTCCAGCTATACCTCCTCGTTGCAGGGTGCAGATATTATATTGAACCAACTCCTTAATCTCGGAGAGGGAAGACTGCGAGAAATGGACGAGAACGGTATTGATATGCAGGTGCTTTCCCTCGTTTCTCCTGGTGTCCAGGTACTTGATGCCTCCACCGCCACCACTCTGGCAAGGAAACTCAACGATGAGCTATCTCAGGTAGTCAGGGAATACCCGGAGAGGCTCACCGGCCTGGCGGCTATAGCCCCCCAGGACCCAGGCGGAGCCGCTGACGAACTTGAAAGAGCGGTAAACGAACTGGGTCTAAAAGGAGCAAGCATAAATTCACACGTTAAAGGGGAATACCTGGACGATAAAAAGTACTGGGTTATATTTGAGAGGGCGGAAAAGCTGGGCGTACCAATATACATCCACCCCAGAGCCCCCTCACCCGATATGTTGAAACCATATTTAGCCTACCCGGCGATGTCTACGGCAATGTACGGATGGGGCGCCGAGGTAGGCTTACACGCGTTACGTCTGATTTGCAGCGGCTTGTTTGACCGATATCCCGGTTTGAGAATCATCATCGGCCATATGGGAGAGGGACTGCCGTTCTGGCTATGGCGAATAGACAACCGCTGGATGAAGGGTCCTCTGGGCGAGGAGCTCTCCAAAAAACCGAGCCAGTACATGAAAGATAATTTTGCCATCACTACCAGCGGCATGTGCTGGAACCCGGCGCTGCAGCTTGCCTGCTCGGCACTGGGGGCCGATAATATACTGTTTGCTACGGATTATCCCTTCGAGTCGAGCAAAGAGGCGGTGCAATTCATAGAAGCAGCACCGATAAGTGACAGAGATAAAGAGCAAATCTGCCACTTGAATGCCGAGAGGCTCCTGGGGCTGTAATCAGCCATCGCACCCTGAACACCATACCGCCCAAGGCAACTGCCCTACTCTACATCCAACCCCCACATCTCAAATAACTTCTTGTAGAACTCAGGCCGGGGGAAGTCAGGCCTCATATCCATGGCAAAATGGGTGTGCCCCATATTTCTCTCTTCAAACCGCCTGAGCCCCGCCATCAGCTCGTCCATTTTGTCCATCGGCACGGAGAAGATAATCTCATCTTCCCCGGCCATCGCCCGCTCGTAATCACCGGGGTCGGGCAGGGTAATGCGATACTGCCCGTCCAATACCACGGGCACGACAGAGTAGACGCAGGAATCAATAGGGTCAAACAGGGAGGTCACCATGAATCCCTCCTTAACCTTCACCGCCATAAGCATACTTCTCAATTGGGCGGTATTAGAATAGATAAGCACCAGGTCAGGCTCAAAATTAGCCGTCTTCAAAGGCGCGGAGACAATACCGATATACTTCCCGTACTCCAGGCGAGGGAACCTCTTGACGTGCCTCTTGGCCGCCTCCGTGTCTTCAATCATAAAGGGAATGGCATCATAATCCTCAGGGAGCTCCGTCAGCCCGTAGCCTATTAAAGGAGCCCAGCACCAGTTATCTTCTTTCAGCATGGCTACACTAGCTCCCTGACGACGTGACATGGCAAAAGCCTGACACTGTGCAAGGTGAATACCGCGGTCTTTTAACGGTCTGATTGCCCCCTCCGGAATGTCGGCTTCCTTTTCCAGCATTTTTACTGCCATTGGAGACGTCCTCAACAACAGCAGCCTCTCAAGTTCCTCACCATAAGTATTGAGTTCGCTTAACGTTGTCATATAATCCCTCCTGATGTTTAATGCTAGCAGACAACTACAATTATAAGAAAACGGCGTTATTTTGCAAATTCAGAATAACCAAGCAACGTATTGACTGCTAAGAAGCGGGGACTGGTAAAAACCTGCTGGAGAGAAAAGAACCTCCTGTAAAGGGCGGGTGATATCAATTTGGAGTGTTTTCTCTGGGCTAGTATTGATACTCTCACGATAGGGTGCTACAATTTGGCAGAAGGTAAACCGTTATGAGCTTAAAAAGGAAATTCCTGCTTATCGCTGGTGTGGTATTTATCTGCGCGATAGGACTTATATACGCCACCTCCCGCTTCACCTTTATGAGAGGCCTTGAGGAAATTGAGGAACTTGGTGTCGAACAAGATGTTGGGCAGGCGCTAGGTGCTTTATCCTATCTCATCTCCGATTTGGAAACCGATACTGCCGACTGGGCAGCATGGGACGACACGTATGCCTTTATCGAAGACGGCAACGAGGAGTATATTGAGTCAAACCTTGGTGACGAGACCTTCGTGGTTCTGAAACTCAACCTGATGCTGTTTATTGATTCCCACGGTGATGTCGTTTTCGGCAAGGCTGTTGACCTGGAGACCGAAGAGGAAATACCAATCCCGCAGGACCTGCTAAGCCATCTTTCCGGTGACAGCCCCCTTTTGAGCAGTCCCGGTACGCAGAGTTTCATCTCAGGGACTATCCTACTCCAGCAAGGCCCGATGCTCCTCGCTTCACAGCCTATCCTGACCAGTCATGACGAGGGACCGGCACGCGGCACACTCATTTTCGCTCGCTATCTTGATTCCGACACAATTAACGAGTTATCTCAGGTCACGCTTTTCCCTATATCTATACGTTCTCTCAGCAACCTGGCATATCCAGACTTCAAGGAGGCATTGGCATCCCTATCGGATGATAGACCAATTTTTGTGAAACCACTGGATTCGCAGCAAATTGGCGGATACACCTTGCTCAATGACATCTATGACAGACCTGCTCTTATACTGAAAGTAGAAGTCCCCAGAGAAGCATACCAGCTAGGTCAACTTGTGACCAGTTACTATATATTAGCGGTATTGGGAGTGGGTGTGCTGGTTATTGTACTCATCTGGATATTAATACAAAAGGTTATTCTGTCACGGATCACCCGTCTGACCCAAGGCATCAATTACATCGCTGAAAGCGGCGACACTTCAATACGCATACCAATAAAAGGAAAGGATGAAGTGAGCCTAGTAGCCGGTACGATTAACGGGATGCTGGCAACACTGGAGGAGGCCGGAAGAGAAATACGGGAGAGCGAGAGACGCTACCGCCTGCTGGCTGAGAACGTGACAGACGTAATCTGTACCCTGGATACTGACCTTAGATTAACCTATATCAGCCCTTCGGTTATAAACCTTACAGGCTATACGACTAAAGAACTTATTGGTCAGAAACTGAAGGACTCCCTGGATACATCTATCTGGGATGCTGCTAAAAAGGCCTTTACCGAGGCAGCGGCTGATGAGAACATGTCTCAGAAGAGTGCTCCTACTCCCAGGGCACAGTCATATGAATTCGAGACAAAAAAGAAGGATGGTTCCGCAATCTGGTTAGAGGCCAGGATAGCTGCTTTACGAGACTCTAACGGTCAGACCACCGGCTTTGTGGGAACTGTCCGTGACATCACCGAACGTAGGCGAGCGGCAGAAGAGCTGCAACTACGGTATGAAGAGGAAAAAGCCCTGAGGCAACAACTGGAAGAGGAGATACGAAAAAGAATTGAATTCACCAGAGCACTGGTGCATGAGCTAAAGACCCCAATTACGCCCATACTGGCAGCCATAGAACTGCTGCTCGATGAAGTCAAAGATGAACGTTCGGTCAGGCTGGTACAGAGCATTGACCGTAGTGCTTCCAACCTGAATCAGAGGATTGACGAACTGCTTGACCTGGCAAGGGGCGAAACGGACATGCTCCAGCTAAATCTCGGACCGGTAGATATGATAACAATGCTTCACGAAATAGCTAACCAAATGATACCACTAGCCCTCAGTAACGAGCAAACTATGACCGTTGATATGCCCGCTTCCCTTCCCGCAGTACTGGCTGACAGAGAACGTTTGCGCCAGGTTGTGATGAACCTCCTTAACAATGCCTTCAAATTCACCCCTGAAGGAGGGGAAATCATATTGAAGGCCAGGACAGACAATGCTAATCTAATTGTGGAAGTTAAAGATACAGGTCGCGGCATAAGCAGGGAAGACCGGAAGCGCCTGTTTGAACCCTACTTCAGGCGTATTGGAGACAGGGAACGCCTCAGTGGGCTGGGGCTGGGGTTAGCTCTTGCCAAGAAATTTGTAGAACTTCACGGGGGAAAGATATGGGCAAAGAGCCGAAAAGGCAAGGGTAGTACCTTCGGCTTTTCGCTACCCATAGCAGCCGCCAGTGGGAAGGAGAAATGAGTTAATCTGGAAGGTGAATCATGAAGGTATTAATTATTGAAGATGACCGTGAGATTGTAGAGATTATTTCGCTTGCCTTTGAGATACGCTGGCCCAACGTTAAGCTGGTCTCCACTCACCTGGGAGAGAAGGGAGTAGAGCTGGTAGAGAGCGAGAACCCTGATGTTGTCATTCTAGACCTTGGACTCCCCGATACCAGTGGCTTTGATGTATTGAAAGAGATACGCACTTTTTCCAATGTCCCTATCATGATTTTGACCGTCAGAGGCGAGGAGGCTGATATTGTTAAGGGGTTGGAATGGGGGGCAGACGACTACATGACTAAACCTTTCCGCCAACTGGAGCTTCTATCGCGCATAAAAGCCCTGACACGTAGAGCCGGCTCTTCGGGTGAGGAGACACCATTGGTCTACGGAGAATTACGCTTCAACCCTACCACAAGACAGCTGCTCCGCGGTCAAGAGGAGATAAGACTCACCCGCACCGAGGGTAGTGTTCTTCATCATCTTATGAAAAACGCCGGTCAGGTGGTGACCCACTCCAGCATGGCAGAATCGGTCTGGGGCGAGGACTATCCAGACGCCGTGGACAGCCTCAGGGTCTACATCAGACGGCTACGCGAAAAAATCGAGCCGGACCCGGATAACCCGCGGATTATCATCACCCACACTGGTATAGGATACTCACTGTCAAAACCAACCTAGCTTTGTCCAAAAACTTACTTCGCAGGTCGTAGCAACCGAAGTCCCAAAAGGCTTCGGTTGTTTGTATTCTACAGCACCGTACGCATTTCTCCGCTTGCTTCCACAGGATATTAATCACTTTGTAAGCATTTTGTAATCTTTTTTTAATGTCCCAACGGTGTTCTTAAGCTATCTGTAATTCTCTATGTGTACATTGAGAGTGAGGATGAAATGAGAGTAGTAGTTTACGGACGCG
The DNA here is from genome assembly GCA_964598825.1 of uncultured Dehalococcoidales bacterium. Taxonomy (GTDB): domain Bacteria; phylum Chloroflexota; class Dehalococcoidia; order Dehalococcoidales; family JAUXAP01; genus JAUXAP01. The sequence goes on along the minus strand of CAZRDI010000040.1, from coordinate 257 downwards.
AGAGAACACTGCAAAAAATGATAGTGGTTTTGGCTGAGGAGGGAATTGAGGTGGCAAGTATATCAGACAGGCTTTATGAAATGCTGGGCTGGCAGACGAAACACAACTTTGACCTGGCCATAGTGGATGGCCAGGCAGAGAGTACCGAGGCAACCTGTCAGCGCATCAAGGAATACTGGGACATACCTGTGGTGCTGGTAATAGACCAGAAACAGGCAAACTGGAAGGAATTACAGGTTCTGGATGCTGACGGCTAC
>CAZRDI010000039.1:0-11414 GCA_964598825.1 uncultured Dehalococcoidales bacterium | reverse complement strand
AATTCATAGTCAATCTCATTCTTGTTAGCAAATTTAGTATAGCAATATTACTGGTTAGTGACAAGGAAGATGTTTTGCCGATGACCTTATCCGCTCTTGCGGGCAGGGTGGGGTGATGAAGCCTAGAAATCAGGGTTGGGTTGGGCTATAATAGGGTTTTAGGCTGTAGTGGGGAGAAGAAGCATGGATGTAGAGGAATTAAAGGCTTCGGTTAGAGGTGAGATAGATACTCGACGCCAGCAACTTAGAGAGCTGAGTCTCAAAATCCACTCCAACCCCGAGCTGGGTTTCCAGGAGGTCAGGGCAGCCGCCTGGTTAACGGAGTATCTGGAAGAAAACGGTTTCTCCGTGGAACGGGGCATCTGTGAGCTGCCAACTGCTTTTAAAGCACGCTATGGAGAGGGGAGGCCATCCGTTGCCCTTCTGGCTGAGTATGATGCTCTACCCAAGCTTGGCCATGCCTGTGGTCATAATCTGATATGTACAATAGCTGTCGGTGCCGGGGTGGCTTCTAAGTTGGCTATTGACCGCTGTGGAGGTAGTGTCCTCGTTATCGGCACGCCGGCTGAGGAGATATACGCGGGCAAGGCGATAATGGCGGAGAGGGGAGCCTTTGATAATCTGGATGCGGCGATGATGGTGCATCCGTCGGGGCATAATACGGTTGCTGTTCAGGCTCTTGCCTGCCAGACCCTTGAGGTTGAATTCTTTGGCAAGGCGGCTCACGCTGCAGCTTGGCCGGAGGAGGGCATCAATGCTCTGGAGGCAATGCTGCAGTCGTTTAATGCTATAAATTCGCTCAGGCAGCACATCAGGGATACCGCTCGTATTCATGGTATTATTACCGATGGTGGGGAGGCGGCTAATATTGTCCCCGCCCATAGTGCCGGGAACTTTATCGTGCGTGCCGAGGATGATGCTTATCTGGATGAACTAAAACAGAGGGTTCTGAATTGCTTCACCGGAGCCGCTACGGCTACCGGTGCCCGGCTGGAATATAAATGGGAGGACACACGCTATTCTGCCATGCGTAATAACCCGACTCTGGGGCAGTTATTCGCTCAGAATATGGAGGCTCTGGGACGCAAGATACAATCTCTTGAGCCCAGTAAAGGTTTTGGTAGCACTGATATGGGCAATGTTAGCCAGCTTGTACCTGGTATTCACCCCTGCATAGCCATAGTTCCGGAGGGAATATCTGAGCATTCCCCCGAGTTTGCTGCTGCGGCTGCCTCTGAGGCGGGTATCCGCGGTCTAGTTGACGCCGCCAAGGCGCTGGCTATGACGGTGGTTGACGTGTTGGCCAGTCCTGAAACGGTTACTAAGATTAAAGAGGAGTTTCAGCAGGCAGAATGATAAGGGTAGGTATTCCCAGAGCTCTACTCTACTACCAGTATTACCCGATGTGGAAGACCTTCTTTGAGGAGTTGGGGGCGGAGGTGGTGGTTTCGCCGCCAACCACTCAGGTTGTGCTGTCGTCGGGTTCGTCTAGGGTAGTAGCCGACACCTGTTTGCCCGTAAAGGTGCTGTGCGGTCATGTTCTTTCTCTGGTAGGAAAATGCGACTACGTTTTTATTCCTGCCATCCGCAGTGTGAGAAAGAGAATTTATAATTGCTCCAAGTTTCTCGGTTTGCCTGATATGACAAAAGCTGTCGTTCCCGAATCGCCCCCTATCCTGGATATAGATGTAGATGTCAATAAGGGGAAGCGTGTTCTGTATCAGGCTATTTACCGGCTGGGGCGGCGTTTCACCTGGAATCCATTGAAGATTAAGCGAGCCGGTATGGCTGCTTTGCAGACCCACCTGGATTACTGGCAGCTAATGTCTCGCCAGGGATTGACTCCGCCGCAGGCGATAGAAAGAATGTTTGGCTTACCTGAGGGAAAGCCTAAAATACACTCCAGCCGTCCAGATTCAACACAGGCTACCATTGCCGTTATTGGCCACCCCTATCTCCTGTATGATGAACATATGAGTCACCGCCTTATCCATCGGCTGGAACAGGCTCACAATAAGGTATTAACCCCGGAGATGCTCAATGCCGGGGAACTTGAATCAGCCGTGACCAGATTAGTGGGCAGGGCTTACTGGACATACGAGGAAGAGGTGGTGGGCGCTGGCGGGCATTACCTGCAAAATGGTGCTGATGGTGTTATTGGTGTAATGGCTTTTGGTTGCGGGCCCGATTCGTTAATGATGGATGTGGTGCGCCGGCAGGCCAGCAGGGTGAGGGCCACTCCGTTTATGAGCCTTACACTGGAGGAGCACACCGCCGAAGCCGGTGTAGTTACCCGGCTGGAAGCCTTTCTGGATATGATATACAGAAGGAGAAAGAGGGGGACGGAAGTATGCGTGTAGGTATGCCTCATGCGGGTAACCTGTATATCCCCTTTAAAGCTATATTTCAGAGGCTTGGTATTGATTATGCAATACCGCCGGTCAATAACCAGCGCACGTTATCTCTGGGGGTTAAGCATTCTCCGGAGGGGTTATGCATCCCCTTTAAGCTGACACTGGGCAACCTGATTGAGGCTGCCGAGATGGGGGCGGATACCCTGCTTATGATTGGCGGTTCTGGCATCTGTCGTCTGGGCTACTATGCTAAGGTACAGGAGCAAATCCTTCATGACCTGGGGTATGACGTCGAGCTGGTTCAGCTGGGAGTTTCCGAACGAAAGTTCTTTGGCTTACTGGGAATGATTAAGCGCTTGTCAAACAACGCCCCTTGGACTAGAATTATATCAGCCTTCCGCTTTGGCATGGCTAAATTAAATGCTCTGGATAAGATAGAGCGGACGGTGCAAAAAGTGCGTGCCGTAGAGCTGGAAAAGGGGAGCGCTAATCAGCTATTTGCCAGGGCTGTTAATGCTATTGACCAGGCCGATGATTATAAAACGCTGAAGAAGGTACAGACAGACTATATTGAGCGGCTCAATCAGGTAAACAGGAACGGTAATAATAGACCATTGATAGTGGGCATTACCGGGGAGATTTATGTACTGCTGGAGCCCTTCGCTAATTTAGATGTGGAGAGTGAACTGGGTAAGCTGGGAGTAGAAGTAAGGCGGATGCTCTTTTTGTCAGAGTGGACTAAATTCAGCTTTTTCCTTAACCCCCTGGGTGTGGATGAGAAAGCCCGGCTTCATAGGGCGGCTCTACCTTACCTTAAGCGCGATGTGGGTGGTGACGGTTGGGAATCGGTAGGGGAAAAAGTGCTTCACGCTAAAGATTACGATGGCTTGATTCACCTCGCTCCCTTTACCTGTATGCCTGAAGTAATAGCTCAAAACATCATGCCGTCGACCAGGGAGAGTATCCCTGTGCTGACCATTCTTTGTGATGAGCAGATGGCCAAGTCAGGCATGTTGACCAGAATAGAGGCTTTTGTCGACCTGCTGGGGCGCCGGCGGAGAGTGCGTAATAAATAGTAGTTGGAATGAAAGGATTTCATGGGCGTCTATTTAGGCATTGATGTTGGCTCGGTAACGACCAAGTTCGCTGTGCTGAGTAAGAGTGACGAACTTGTGGCTGATGTTTACCTACCGACACAGGGTAAGCCTATTGAGATGGTGCAGCAGGGGCTAAAACAGATTAAACAGCAGTTACCTGAAGATGTTGAAATCTGTGGCGTGGCTACTACCGGGAGTGCCCGTTATCTGGCCGGGGTTATCGTTGGCGCCGACGTGGTGAAAAATGAGATTACCAGTCATGCTGTAGCTGCCTTGCAGTCTATCCCTGAGGTGCAGACCGTTATTGAAATTGGAGGGCAGGATAGCAAGATTATCATTATCAGGGATGGGGTAGTAGTTGACTTCGGGATGAATACCGTATGCGCTGCCGGGACCGGTAGCTTTCTTGACCATCAGGCGTTGCGTCTCAATATGGACATTGGGGTGTTTAGTCAGCGGGCGCTGGATAGTCAGGCGTCAGTGCATATTGCTGGGCGATGCACCGTTTTTGCCGAATCGGATATGATACACAAGCAGCAGATGGGGCATAAAACTGAGGATATTCTCTACGGGCTGTGCCAGTCATTAGTGCGTAACTATCTTAATAATGTTGGCATGGGAAAGGATATTCAACCCCCCATAGTATTTCAGGGAGGGGTTGCCTTTAATCAGGCTATAATTAAGGCGTTTGAAGAGGAGCTTGACGCTAAAATAATCGTCCCGTTACACCACGAGGTTATGGGAGCAATAGGCGCTGCCATGCTGGCGCACGAGAAAATGGTAAATGGTAACAGGAGCGACTTCAAGGGATTTGGCGTAAGTGAGGTGGAATACCATACCTCCTCATTTGAGTGTAAATCTTGCCCTAACCTTTGCGAGATAGCCCAGCTTTCTCTTAATGGTAGTGTTCTTGCCCGGTGGGGAGGTCGCTGTGACCTGTGGGAGGGAGGTCCAGGTAATTAAGAATTTTGCTCGGAGGAGTGAATGATAATAGCCGTTGATGCCACGGGTGGTGAGTATGCTCCTCACCAGATAGTTAAAGGAGCCATAAAAGCAGCCCAGGAGTATAATGTAGAAATTGCCCTGGTAGGCAAGAGGGGCATACTCCATGTGCTGGCAGGACGCTACTTAAACAAAGAGTGGCTCACTATTACTGATGCCAGCGAGGTTATCGGGCCTCACGAGTCTCCTATTGAGGCGGTTAATAATAAGCCAAACTCATCAATAGTAGTCGGTACCATGCTGGTAAAGAATGGTATTGCCCAGGCTTTTGTCTCTGCAGGCAATACAGGTGCGGTGGTATACTCTGCGCTTCTAAATGTGGGAAAGATGGAAGGTATTGAGCGTCCTGCCATAGGTAGTGTAGTCAACATCAACACTGCCGCTCCGTTTTTGCTTGTTGATGCTGGTGCCAATGCCAACTGCCGACCCAACCATATGGTTCAATTTGCTCAACTGGGGACTATCTATGCTAGAGAGATATTTGGAATCGATTCTCCACGCGTTGGCTTGCTCAATAATGGTCAGGAGGAAACCAAGGGCAATCGCCTGGTCAGAGAAAGTCATGAACTCCTCAAGCAGACCAGCTTAAATTTTGTCGGCAATGTAGAAGGTCAGGATATATTGCAAAAGGTTGCGGATGTCATTGTTACCGATGGCTTCACCGGGAATATAGTACTCAAGACTTTGGAAGGATTAGGTGACACTATCCTGAAGTGGCGGCAGGCGGGTCGTACCCTTCTCTATGATGTAGGGCTGGGTTCTCTGATTAGAGGGGTTGATTATCAGGAGTACGGTGGGGCAAGTCTGCTGGGGGTAAATGGTAATTTCATTATAGCGCACGGCCGTAGCCAGTCTAAGGCTATTAAAAATGCAATTGGTTTAGCCAAGCAGGTTGTGGAGCGAGACATCTGCCGAATAATCAAAGAAAAAAGTCATGAATAAAACGATTGTGGAGACTGCACTTGGTTGAGCATACTATTCGGGGTGTCATCATAGATGATAGTAAAGGCGAAAAGTGCGATGCCCGTTGCGGGGTAGATTGGTCTTCTAAGGAAGACATGGCTCTGGCTAAACAACGGATTAAAGACAGGTTTGGCGACGCAGTACGATTAGAGTACCTTGACCTTTCTAAACTATCGGATAGTCGCCGTGCCTCGGCATTGATGTCAGGAATCAGGGACAAGGGCCTGTTGTTCCCGCTGCTACTTATTAATGGTGAGGCTCGAATTTCAGGACAGTTTGATATTCGTCAGCTGCTGGATGTCATTGAGGCTGAGAAGGAATTAAGTTATGACTGAAGAGTATGAGGTGGTTATCATTGGTGGGGGGCCTGCCGGGCTTACTGCCGGGCTTTATACCTCAAGAGCCAGGCTCAATAGTCTGCTTATAGAAAGAGGGATGATGGGAGGTCAGATAGTAAATGCGGAGCAGGTTGATAATTACCCTGGCTTTCCTGCAGGTATCGGGGGCTTTGATCTGGGTAAGTTAATACATGAGCAGGCAACAAAATATCAGCTAAAGATTGTGATTGGTGAAGCTACAGGCATTGAGATTAAAGAGGGACAGAAGGTGGTAAAGACCACCGGAGGTAACTTCCTGGCTAAGGCGGTGATTATAGCCGGCGGCTCTGAACGATATAAATTGGGTATTCCCGGGGAAGAGGAATTTACCGGTAAAGGAGTGTCTTACTGCGCTACCTGTGATGCTACTTTTTTCAGAGACCAGCTCGTAGCCGTGGTTGGCGGTGGTGATGCTGCTATTACTGAAGCCCTTCATCTTGCCAGGTTTGCTTCCAGAGTTACGGTGATACACCGTCGGCGCCAGCTCCGCGCCGGCCGTATCTTACAGGAGAAAGCCTTCGCTGAGCCAAAGATAGGGTTCATGTGGGATACCGTAGCTGAGAAGATTGAGGGCGAAGGCCTGGTTAAAAAAATCAGGCTTCGTCAGGTAAAAACCGGGGAAAAATCCACCCTGGATGTAGGCGGAGTCTTTATATCCATCGGGCTTAAACCTAATACTGCCTACCTGAAGGGGGTTTTACCATTAGATGCTGACGGTCATATTATCACCAATGACAGGTTGGAGACCGAAATACCCGGTATTTTTGCTGCCGGGGATGTACGGCATAATTCTGCCAGGCAAGCTATAGCCGCCGCCGGAGATGGGGCTACTGCCGCTATTTACGCCGAAAAGTTCATCACCGAGTAGTAAAAAACATATACTTGTGCCTTTATTTAACCACCCTATTGAAGTATAATTTATAAAAAAAGGGGGGAATGTGAAAGTTATTTTCCTGCAGGATGTGCCTAATGTGGCTGGGGCTGGTGAAGTGAAAGATGTGGCTGATGGCTATGGCCGGAACTTTCTTATTCCCAAGAATTTAGCCATGTTAGCTAACTCTTCGGCTGTTAACGTCCTGGAGGCGCAGTCAAAGGCAAGAGCACGGGTTCAAGCCCAAACCGAGAGTGAGCTAACCGAGCTGGCCCAACAGCTAGAGGGGAAGGAGATTATTCTGAAGGCTCGTGTTGGGGCTAAGGAACGCCTGTATGGCTCAATCACCACTGCTGATATTGCCGAAGGGATAAATAGCGCTGAAGGACTGGTTGTTGATAAAAGAAAGATAGAGTTGGCCGAGTCTATTCGTAAGCTTGGCAGCTATGAGGTGGCTATTAGACTGGCTAAGGATATAGTACCCAAAATCAAGGTTACAGTGGCAGTAGAGGTGGCGGAAGAGAAGGTAGAGGAGGCGGTAGAAGAGAAAGTAGAAGAGGCGGTGGAAGAGAAAGTAGAAGAGGGGACAGAAGAGGAGACGAAGAAAGGTGACTAACGAAAAATTGCCGCCGCATGATATTGATGCTGAGGAAGCGGTAATCGGGTCGCTCCTGATAGATGGCGAGGCAATCTATCATGTTGCCGCCATTCTTGATGAAGAGACGGATTATTTTAAACTTTCGCATTTTTATCACGAACCGACCAAGCTGCTATATAAAGCATGTCTATCGCTTTATCAGCCGCCACGTAACGAGGCTATAAATCAGATTACCGTGGCGCAGGAGCTGGACCGGCAGGGGAAGCTGGAGGCGTGTGGGGGAGCTGCCTATTTAAGTCATCTGGTATCTATAGTGCCTACCTCGCTCGATGTTGAGCACTATGCTCAGATTGTTCGTCGCCTGGCAATTAGTCGGCGTTTAATAGATGCTGCCCGGCAAATTGAGGCTATCGGCTATAAGGCAGACCCTGATACAGACCATAGCTTGGGTGATGCGGAGGATATCCTGTACAGATTACGCCACGGGCAAAGCCCCAGAGATTTCGTCCATATTCGTCAGGTGCTGGATAAATATTTTGAAATGGCTCCCCCCGGTGCAACTCCTGCGGAAGGCTACGAAGGAAGGCTACCTTATGCGCTCTCCGGCTTTACCGGACTGGATGAGCTTCTGGGTGGGTTTCAGCACTCTGACCTTGTCATTATCGGCGGTAGACCGAGCATGGGTAAGACCAGCCTTGTCCTTAATATCGCCAGAAACGTGGCTGTGGAGCAGGGAGGCTGTGTAGCCATGTTTAGCCTGGAGATGGCGCGGGATTCGCTGGTGTGGAGGTTGCTCTCCGGCGAGTCGGGAGTCAACCTGAGCCGCATTCGTCTTGGACTTCATACTGAAGAGGAAGAAAAGAGGATTATGGAAGCCACCGGTAAACTGTCTGAGGCGTCAATTTATGTTGATGATACCCCTCAGCTCCGAGTGGTGGAGATGCGGGGCAGGGCGCGGCGGCTTCACTTTGAACGTCCTATTGACCTTATTATTCTTGACTATCTACACCTGATGGAGGGAGATGGCAGGGCGAGGGAGGGCAGGGTTCAAGAGGTCAGCTACATCTCTCGCTCTCTTAAGGCACTGGCTCGTGAGCTTGATGTGCCGGTCCTGGCGGTATCGCAGCTTAGCCGGGCTCCTGAATCCCGTGCCTTACATGCGCCCATGCTTTCCGACCTCAGGGAAAGTGGTAGCATTGAGCAGGATGCCGACGTTGTCATATTTGTCGACCGTGACGAACTACATTATCCGACCAGGGAGGCCTGGGAGCTTGTCCACCCGGGTGAGCAGTACCCGCCGCCGACTAACATTATAGTTGCCAAGCACCGTAATGGCCCTATCGGACAAATAAATCTGCGTTTTATCTCAATACTGGCCAAGTTTGAAAATATCGCCAGCGAAGAGCCGAGCTTATTATGAAGCAGTTTAGTGGTTTCCCTGCCAGGATGCAGTTTACATCTATACCCAATGTTTTCTTTAGCAGCCTGCTGCCGCAAATCAGTGACATTACCGAGCTGAAGGTAACCCTTCACATTTTCCGCTCACTCTACCATAAGCGGGGTTATCCTCGTTTTACTACTTATAGAGAGTTGCTGAGTGATGCCAGTCTGATGAGTAGTCTGGGGAAGGGAGCGAAGTCGCCCGACGAGGTACTGCGCGGTGCTCTGGAAATGGCTGTAAAGAGAGGGACCATTCTCCATGTGGTGCTGGACAGGGATGGAGAAGCGGAGGATATTTATTTACTTAATACCGAGTCTGATAAGCAGGTTGTGGCTAAGATTCAAAACGGTGAGCTTGACATCCCCGGGTTAAAAGCTAAGGGACGGACTCGCGCTGACGTTACCGTGGAGGAACAACCTGACATTTTTACCCTTTATGAGCAGAACATTGGTATGCTAACCCCAATGATTGCCGAGGAGTTACGTGAGGCGGAGAAGCTCTATCCAGAAGCCTGGATTAAAGATGCCGTCAGGGAGGCGGTTACTCACGGCAAACGTAAATGGAGCTATATCTCGGCTATTCTGGAGCACTGGTCGACAGAAGGTAGGAGTGATGGAACCTATAAGCGAGATTCTAAAAAGACAGACCCGGACAAATATGTCAAAGGCAAATACGGACACATGGTCAAACGCTGAACCGGAGGAGACATCGCCGGGTTCAGATTGCCCCGTTTGTAAGGGTGCGGGATTCGTTCATCCCCTTTTACCATCAGGAAAGCCGGATTTTAGCCGGGTTGTCCCCTGCCGTTGTATTCAACGGGGAACGAGTAAAGAGCGCCAAGCTCGTTTAGAGCGATACAGTAACTTGGGCTCGCTGGCCCGTCTCACTTTTGATAACCTGGAGCCGCAGGGGAGAAGCGGAAATCCCGTTGATCAGGAGCAGTTTAGTCGTGCTTACGAGGCAGCCAGGGCATTTGCCGCTGAGCCTAAGGGATGGTTGGTCCTGGCTGGTCCCAGCGGCTGTGGCAAAACCCATTTGGCCGCGGCTATCGGTAACCATTGTATAGAAAACGACCATCCTGTTTTCTATACCACAGCCCCGGACCTTCTTGACCACCTGCGCGCTACCTTTAGTCCGAACAGTGAAGTACCCTACGATGAGTTCTTTGAGCAGGTACGCAATACCCCGCTCCTGATACTGGATGATTTAGGCGCTCAATCCAGCACCTCCTGGGCTAAGGAAAAGCTGGACCAGCTACTGAATCACCGTTTCAATAATCAGCTGCCTACCGTAATTGCTTCTATTGTTCCCATTGAAGAACTTGATGAAAGAATACGCACCCGCCTTACCGGCTCCAATCTTTGCCAGATATGTGCGGTTGGTGGAAAACCGTCAGATTTGCCTACCTCCAGTTGGGCCCCATGGTTCGAACTGCAGAAAAGTATGACCTTTGACAACTTTGACTGGAAGCGGGTCAATTTGCCGCCGGAGCAGCGCGAAAATCTGGAAGAGGCGTTTCGCTTGGCTCTTAACTTCGCCAAGTCACCTGAGGGGTGGCTAATATTCGAGGGGGTTACCGGTTGTGGCAAGACCCACCTGGCATCAGCTATCGTTAATTATTGCTATCAGGCTAATAAGCCAGCCTTGTTCATAGTGGTGCCTGATTTTATTGACCATCTACGTTCTACTTTTAGTCCTGAGAGCGAGGTCTCTTATGACCAGCTCTTTGAAAGCGTAAAAAATGCCCCTATGCTCGTCCTGGATGACTTCGGTGAGCAGACGACCACTCCCTGGGCACAGGAGAAGCTTTATCAGGTGATAAACTACCGCTATAATGCCCGGCTGGCTACGGTAGTAACCACCCGTCTCTCACTGGACGAAATTGACAGCCCCGTCAGTTCCCGCTTCATTGACCATCAATTCAGCACGGTATTTAATATCATGGCTCCTGATTACCGGGGTGATTTACAACCCAGTCGGAAGAAGATATCTCGCGGGGGCAAGAAGAAGCGCTGGAGCTGACAGGTAACGGGGCGATAACTTGCGCGGCCCGAAGTATTTTAGTAGAATGGGTTGGTTTTTGTGTAGAGGGAAGCTTCGGCGATGGTAAACTTTCCCGTTTTAGTACTAAATCAAAGCTATGAGCCGCTTAATATCTGTCGGGCCCGGCGGGCGGTGGTGTTGCTTTATCAAAATAAGGCTGAGATGCTGGAAAACGGCTCGGGCTTTATCCATTCAGCCAGCCATAAATTTCCGGTGCCTTCAGTGATTCGGTTGGCTTATATGATTAAGCGCCCCCTGTTTGAGAGAAAGATGACCCGCTTTGAGGTTTTCAACCGTGACCAGTATACCTGCCAGTATTGCGGTAAGCAGACCCGGCAGCTTACCTTAGACCATGTTCTACCGCGGTATCGGGGCGGCCAGCACGTCTGGGAAAATGTGGTCAGCGCCTGTGTATCCTGTAATCGCCGTAAGGCAGGCAGGACCCCTAAGGAAGCCGGGATGAAATTGCTTCATCTCCCTGCCCAACCACGCGGTAACCGCCTTTTTTACATTCCCGACCAGTATCTGCGAACCAAGAGTGAATGGCAGAGGTACCTTTCACAGTAAGGTTGTTTATCAACCCTGTCCTGCTTACTTCTTGCGTGGGCGCTCGTTCCCGATGATAGTAATGTCGGTGAGGGGTAACTCCGCAGTAGTCTGACTTTCCA
>CAZRDI010000038.1:0-11570 GCA_964598825.1 uncultured Dehalococcoidales bacterium | reverse complement strand
CTATCTGGTTGCCGTCCGTGCCGTAACCAGCGATGACGCCATGACCGCCGACTGGGCACGCCTACCCTACGACGTTCTGGCACGGATTTCAAACCGCATCGTCAACGAGGTCTCCGGGGTAAACCGGGTTGTCTATGATATAACCTCCAAGCCTCCATCAACCATAGAGTGGGAGTAGTAACAGGAAAAGGGGGTGCGCCATAGCTGAGGAAAGAGGAATAGCCGATGCCACGGCAGTCCAAGCGGTCATAAGACGACACCTTGAGAGCGAGCACGGCAATAAGCTGGTTGAAGTGAGACTAAGGAAATGCTGGTATTCCAGCGGGGTGACGAGAGACATATGGGAAGCCGAAGGCACCGCCGTTATCAAGAAGGGGCTGCTGGGCAAAGAACCCAGACCCTTCAAATACCAAATAGACCCGTCATCCGGTGCCGTCATCGGGTTTGAATTCGAAGAACAAAATGAGAGGTGAACTCTGAAGATACTGGTTATCGGGGGCGGGGCTAGGGAGCACACCCTGACCTGGAAGCTGGCCCAGAGCTCGTCAACCACAGAGCTGGAGTAAAAATACAAGTCTACGGAGCAGAAATATACATGCCAGATAATGAAATACCTCTCCGGTATGGATCCAACCCCCATCAGGTACCAGCTAGGGTTTACCGACAGGACGGTGCACTTCCCATCAGGATCCTTAACGGTAATCCCGGATATATAAACTTGCTGGATGCCCTCAACTCCTGGCAATTAGCCAGAGAGTTGAAAGATGCCCTCAAGATGCCGGCGGCGGCATCATTCAAGCATGTCAGCCCCGCCGGAGCCGCCGTCGGTATCCCGCTAAGCGATGCCTTAAGAAAATCCTACTTCATCGATGAACTGGAACTATCCCCCCTAGCCACGGCTTACGCCCGGGCGAGGGGGGCCGACAGATTGTCTTCCTACGGCGACTGGGCAGCACTCAGCGATACTGTCGATAAGCCCACCGCCCGGCTGTTAAGCCGGGAGGTATCCGACGGCGTTATCGCCCCGGGGTATGAAAAAGAAGCGCTTGACATCCTTAAAGCCAAAAAGGGTGGCAGGTACCCGGTGATTAAAATCGACGCCGATTACAAGCCGGAAGACATGGAGACAAGGGATGTCTTCGGCATCCGGCTGGAACAAAAGCGAAACGATTTAAAGATTAATGATGACCTCGTTAAGAACGTGGTTACCAAGAACAAAGAACTATCGGAATCAGCCAGAAGAGACCTGATAGTAGCCACCATTACTCTAAAATATACGCAGTCCAATTCCATATCTTTTGCCATCGACGGCCAAGCCATTGGTGTCGGTGCCGGACAACAGTCACGGGTTCACTGTACCAGATTAGCCGGAGACAAAGCCGACCGCTGGTTCCTGCGCCAGCATCCCACAGTTCTCGGTTTACAGTGGCGGAAAGGAATCGGCCGACCGGAGCGTAATAATACCATCGATATTTACCTCCAGGACCGGACTACTCCCCTCGAGCAGGAAAACCTTAAGATAACCCTGGAAAAGGTTCCGCCCCGGTTTACCCCCCAAGAGAAAAGTGACTGGCTTGGTAAACTAACCGGCGTCTCCCTCAGTTCCGATGCTTTTATACCGTTCCGTGACACCATAGACCGTGCCCATCAGAGCGGTGTCAAATACGTGGCGCAGCCCGGCAACTCTCTGCGCGATGAGGAAGTGATTAAAGCCTGCGATGACTATGGCATGGCAATGGTCTTCACCGGCGCTAGGTTCTTCCACCACTAACTCATTATCAAATACGGAGGATACAACTTGAAGATACTGGTTATCGGGAGCGGGGCCAGGGAGCACACCCTGACCTGGAAGCTGGCCCAGAGCCCCAAGGTTAAAGAGATATACGCCGCTCCGGGTAACGCCGGCACTGCCCAGATTGCCCAAAATCTGGCTATCAGTCCTGATGATACAGAGGCACTGGCTAAAGCAGCCCGGGAAAAGGGCATTGAGCTTGTTGTCGTCGGACCTGAGGTGCCTCTGGCTAACGGTATTGTCGACCACTTCCAGAGTATGGGTATCCCAATCTTCGGCCCTACCAAGGCAGCCGCCGAGATAGAGTCGAGCAAGGTATTCTCCAAGGAGCTGATGCAAAAATATAATATCCCCTGCGCTCAAAGCACCAGCTTTTCTTCATATGCTAAAGCAAAAGAGTATGTCCAGCGCCAGAAACCGCCCCTCGTGGTCAAGGCTGATGGGCTGGCGGCGGGGAAGGGTGTAATCGTAGCCGATTCCATACCGCAAGCACTGGAAGCCCTGGCTAACATTATGGAGACCAGAACCTTCGGCGCCGCCGGTGATAAAGTAATCATTGAAGAGCGTCTGTCAGGGCGGGAAATGAGCACTTTCGCCTTTACCGATGGTAATACCGTCATCCCCATGGTAGCCGCCTGTGATTACAAACCAGCTTACGACGGCAATCGGGGACCTAATACCGGCGGTATGGGCAGCTACAGCCCACCGCACTTTTTTAACCCCGCACTGGCTGAAACAATAGCTAAAACCATTATGAAGCCGGCAGTAAAGGCTATGGCTGAAGAAAAAAGACCTTATAAAGGCGTTCTTTACGGTGGACTGATGATTAGTAACAGGAGACCAAAGGTACTGGAATTCAATGCCCGCTTTGGCGACCCGGAAACCCAGGTTACTCTCCCTCTGGTCAAAACCGACCTGGTGGATATTATACTGGCAGTGATTGATAACAAACTTGACCGGATAGAAGTGGAGTGGAGCAATGACGCCTGTGTTGGGGTGGTGATGGCATCAACCGGATACCCCGGCAGCTATAAGACGGGATTTCCCATCACCGGGCTGGACAACCTGGATAAAGACATCCTGGTATTTCACGCCGGAACCAGAGCAGGCGCAGAGCCGGGACAGGTATTGACCAGCGGAGGGCGGGTGCTTACCGTAGTGGCTACCGGTAAGACCCTCGCCGAAGCCAGAGAAAAAGTTTACGCCAATATCCCCCGCATCCACTTTGAGGGTTGCTATTACCGTAAAGACATAGCTGACGTGGACGAAGAGACCAAAAGGAGGAAATAGTAGCATACTAGGTATTATAGCTCTGATTGCTGGCATTACAGCCCTGGTTAGCGGAGTGCTCTCTGTCATACCACCGGCTGGCTTCTCTATCCTGACCATGATATCCTTCGGCATAGCCCTGATAGCTGGCAACATTGCCCACAAGAAGGAGCAGAGGGGTGTTATGGGTCTAGTCGGTGCCACAGCAGGGCTGGTAGGCATAGTGGTAATGCTAAGCGTAACTATTATCAATCTCTTCTAAGAACTACCAAACTAACATCGGGTGAGGTAAATAACATGTCATTAGTAGCTGTAGTCATGGGTTCTAAATCAGATACTGAAGCCATGCAACCAACATTGGACACACTAACCCAGCTCGGTATTGATTATGAGGTCAATGTAATATCAGCCCACCGTACCCCGGAAAAGGCGAGACAATATGGATTAGCCACCAGGGAGCGGGGAATTGAGGTAATAATTGCGGGGGCGGGGGGAGCCGCCCACCTGCCGGGAGTTCTGGCTAGCTGGACCACCCTGCCGGTCATAGGAGTACCCCTGGCCACCAATAAGCTGAAGGGGGTTGATGCTCTCTACTCCATAGTCCAGATGCCAGCCGGGATACCGGTAGCCTGTGTTGCTATCGGCAGCAGCGGCGCCAGGAACGCCGCCTACCTGGCTGCTGAAATTCTAGGCTTAAAACATGGTAAAATACGGGAGGCTTACGAAAAATATAGAAGCAAACTACAGGAGACAACTCCTGGATAGACACTCCCATTACACTATGTCTTAACTGGTTTATCATGGGAACTAGCATAGAAAAAGGAGACAGCAAATGATTGAGCGGTATTCCAGACCGCAGATGAAAAGAGTCTGGGCAGATAAAAACAAGTTTAACAAGTGGCTTGAGGTAGAGATTGCCGTATGCGAGGCATGGGCAGAACTGGGCGTCATTCCCAGGAATGCCATACCCAAGATAAAATTAGCCCGGCTTAACCTCAAGCGCATGGAAGAGATTCTCAAGGAAACACACCATGATGTAACCGCCTTTCTCAGCGCGGTAGCAGAGAGCCTGGGTGATGAATCACGCTTTATCCATCTCGGGCTAACCTCCTCAGATGTAATGGATACCGCCCTCAGCCTGCAGCTTATTGAAGCCGCCGAGATACTAAACCAGGACATCAAAGAACTCATTACAGTGCTGGCCAAGCAGGCAATAAAGTATAAATACACCCCAATGATGGGCCGCACTCACGGCGTCCACGCCGAGCCGATTTCTTTCGGCCTGAAGCTGGCAATATGGGTTGAGGAAATGAAACGCAACAGACAAAGACTCGCCGAAGCCGAAAAAGCCATTGCCGTGGGCAAGATTTCAGGAGCGGTAGGCACCTACGCCACCCTATCACCCCAGCTTGAAGAGAAGGCTTGCGCCAAACTGGGACTTGAACCTGCTCCGGTATCAAACCAGGTCCTGCAACGCGACCGTCACGCCCAATTTATTACCACCCTGGCTATAATATCCAGTTCACTGGAGAAATTCGCTACCGAAATCAGAGCACTACAAAAAACGGAGACCAGAGAGGTAGAAGAACCCTTCAGCGCCGGCCAGACCGGTTCTTCGGCTATGCCCCACAAACGAAACCCGGAGCTTTGCGAACGAATCTGCGGCTTAGCCCGACTGGTAAGGGGACATGCCTTGACCTCAATGGAAAATATTGCCCTGTGGCATGAGCGGGACATCAGCCACTCTTCAACCGAGCGCATTACCCTGCCTGATGCCTGCTTCGTGCTTGACTATTGCCTCAACATTTTTACCTCGGTAATGAAAGGGCTGCAAGTCTATCCTAAGAGGATGAAACGGAATATAGAAATCACCAGAGGCCTTATCTTCTCCCAGCGGGTAATGTTAGCCCTTATAGATAAAGGGCTGAGTCGGCAAAAAGCATACGAACTGGTGCAACGGAATGCCATGAAATCATGGAGGGGAAACAGAAAATTCATTAGCCTGCTAAAAGCTGACCCTGAGGTTACTGCCAGTCTACCCCAGGAGGAACTTGAGCCACTTTTCAACGAGCAATACCACCTGCGTTACATAGATGAGATTTTTGAACGACTTGGCTTAACTGAAATGCAGTGGAAAGGCGATACAGGAGAGTCTGACGGGTTAGAACCTAGAGCACTATAACCTGACCTAAAACGGTCGATGATTAGCCAAAGATTGACAATACCTGCTAAAACCAAGTATTATCAATGCTGTGCGAGTTATTGCTGGTAAAGCCAAGGGGCACCGGCTTAGAGCGCCCAAATGCACTTTAACACGACCAGCGACAGATCTAGTACGAGGAGCAATTTTTTCTATTCTGGAAACCACTACTAACGACTGGGCACAGGTGCTTGATTTATTCGCTGGTAGCGGAGCTTTAGGCATTGAGGCCTTAAGCCGCGGCGCCGGATGGGTTGACTTCGTTGACCAGGAGCGGCGATGTTGTGGTATAATAGAGCAAAATTTAGAAAGAACAAAGCTGGCAGCACAGGCACACGTTTATTGTTGTAGTGTAGCTAAAGCGGTTTCGTTCCTCGATAAGGAATACAGCATTATACTAATGGACCCACCTTATTCTGATTCATCTATAGGTAACCTGATAACCCAGGTGGCAACTTCCAAACTGGTTGGGGCAAGTTCAATCATGGTGGTAACTCACTCTACTCATCTCACCCTGAATTCAACCTATGCCACACTAAACCTCATTAAAGAGCGCCGCCACGGTGATAGTTGCATTGCAATATATCAAAAGGAGGGTAAACCTTGACCACCGCTATCTACCCGGGTAGCTTTGACCCAATAACCAACGGCCATCTTGATATCATCACCAGAGCAGCTAAGCTCTTTGACGAGCTAATTATCGGCATCTTTGATACTCCACCTAAGTATCTTCTATTCACCACCGAGGAAAGAGTACAATTAGCAAAACAAGCAGTAGCTAATCTACCCAATGTCAAAGTAGAGCCCTACACTGGCCTCACCGTTGACTTTGCCCGGAAGGTTAAGTCAACGGTAATGGTGCGCGGATTGAGAATGACCGGTGACTTTGAACGGGAATTTGACATGGCAATAATGAATAAAAACCTGTACCATGAAATAGAGGTGGTTTGCCTTATGGCATCCCTAAAATACCAGTTCCTTAGCTCCTCCCTGCTCAAGGAAGTAGCCAGTGCGGGCGGTGGAATTGATAACCTTGTCCCTAAACATGTGGCTACAGCCATTAAAAAGAAGTGGAAAAAGCTTAAGTTAAGCAGAGAGAAGAACCTTTAAAAAAATAAAGTCAGGAGGTATTTTGTATGGCGTACAAGATTACAGACGATTGCATTAGCTGCGGCGCCTGTGAACCGGAGTGCCAAAACGAAGCAATCACTGAAGGGGAAACAATTTATGTAATTGACCCCACTAAGTGCACAGAGTGTGTCGGTAACTTTGAATCACCCAAGTGCGTCGAGATTTGCCCGGTAGATTGCTGCGTAGCTGACCCGGACCATACGGAGAGCCGAGAGCAACTGCTGGAAAAGTGGAAGGGGCTACACCCGGGTGAAACCCCAGAGGCTACCTAGAATCGCCTGAAGTAAACATCATCTCATAAATAGATAATTATTGATTAAGCAGTCTAACACAGACTTTAGGCGTAAGTGTTTATTGGGGCACCCTTTAGACTCCAGCTTACTAAAGGGTGCCTATAATATGACTTGTTATTGTTTACCAATCCTCAGGGTGTAAGCCTGCAAGGACAAAGAGTCCCCTTTTTCAATAAAGAACCTCGTCATTAATCAATGCCATTTTCCTCACTTAGTAGCCGGGCAGGGGCGACCTCTAAACAGGCTGTAAATCACCGGGACGACCAGTAATGTCAGTAATGTAGAACTGAAAAGCCCCCCGATGACCACTATAGCCAGCTCAGCCGCCATCATCACACCTTCACCTAAACCCAAGGCCAGTGGCAGCATGGCTATCATCGTAGTTAGCGCCGTCATCAGAATAGGGCGCAACCTTGTCCGTGCCCCCTGTAGCAGGGCATCCAGAGGACTCAGTCCGCCCTTGCGCAACTGCTCCACCACAGAAATAAGAACAACAGCATTGGTCAGAACAATGCCGACCAGCATCAGAACACCCATCAGTCCGGTAACTCCCAGGGTATGACCCGTTACAAGTAGACCAACCAGGGCCCCGATGGAAGCCAGCGGCAGGCTCACCATAATGATGAGCGGGTTACGGAAAGAGCGGAAGGTCACCACCAGAACCACAAAAGCCAGTAGCACAGCAACCCCAATAGCCAGGAACATGCCACTGAAGCTGCCCCTCATGTCCTCCATTATTCCACCCATGCTGATTTCAACACCCGCAGGCAGGGTGAGAGAGTCTATTTTAGATTGAATGGCACGGTTAACAGCCCCCACATTCTCCTGAGTTATGGTGCCGGTTATACTGGCTGCTATCTTCCGGTCAATGCGCTGAATATTATCTACCTGCTCGCCAAACTCCACGGTAGCTATATCTTTCACAGCGATTGGTGTGGGCGCACCAATCAGAAATTCCTCAACCGTCTCAATGTCGGTTATACCCTCCAACACCCCCTCAACAAAGATATCGCGCTGGACGCCTCCCAGATTCACCTGGGCGACTGTTCCTCCCTGTTTCAAAATAAGAAACTCCCCCTCCAGCCCCTGTATCTGTTCTAAAGATAAGCCCGACGCCATAACCTTGAGCGGGTCAGGCTCAATGATGACCTTAGGTTGAGGAACGGCAAATTCCGTTTCCAGATCAGCTACATCGGGAAGGCTCTCAAGCTCAGAAGACAACTGAGTAGCAACCAGAGCAACATCTTCATAGCTATCACCACGAACCGAGATTTCAAGACCGGACATCATCTGTGCCGACATTGCCTGCATAGACTCCACACTTATGATACCGACCTGTGTCAGACCGCTAAGGTCCTGACTAAGCGATTCAGCTGCTTCCTTTGCACGCGCATCAGGATTGATAATAGTCATAATAGTGGCACGGTTACTCCCGCCGCCACCACCACTAAACATGCTAAAGAGCCCCATACCTGTAGAGCCAGACGAGCCTACGGTGGTATTGTAGGTCAACACGTCCGGATTGGTACTCAGCACATCCTCCACTCTCATGACTGCCTCATTCGTAACTGAGAGGTCAGTCCCTTCCGGCATCTCAATATCCACCGTCAGCATATTTACGTTCATCTCCGGCATAAAGCTGGTACCGATAATGGGAAGTAAAGCAAAGCTGCCGACAAACAGCACGACGGCAACAACCAGAGTAGCTACCCGGTGGGCAAGACACCACTTCAACACTGATGTGTAAACATTCAAGTACCAGGACGCCCGGACTTCCCCCTTGGTTTTCCTGGTCACCAGGAAACCAGAGAGCGCCGGCACCACAGTCAAAGCCACCAGAAGCGAACCGACAAGGGCATAGGTTATAGTAAGGGCAAACGGGATGAACATCTCTCCCACCATGCCGCCAACAAATACCAGTGGTATGAAGATGACCACAGTGGCTATGGTGGCCGAGGTAACCGGGGTTACCACCTCTTTAACCCCATTGATAGCCGCATCCCTGAATTTCTCGCCCTGCTGCATGTGGCGGAACACCACCTCCAGAATGACAATACTATTGTCAATCACCCGCCCCACGGCAATGACCATGGCACTAAGGGTCAGGATGTTGACGGTTATGTTAGTGAACCGCATAACCAGAAAGCCGATGAGCAAACTCAAGGGAATCGATACGGCAGTAATCAATGAAGCACGAAACGCCATCAGGAAAAGAAACACGATAACGATAGCCAGGGCACTGCCAATCAGAGCATTAACGGTAAGGTCGGAAATACTGTTCTCAATATATTCCGACTGGTCTAATATGGTAACCAGTTCCAGACCGGCAGGAAGAGCCGCTTCTATCTCTTCAGCTTCAGACAGCACACCATTAGCCGTAGTAACAGTATTAGCCTGGGCATCCTTGGTTACATTGATGCTGATGCTGGGTTTACCATTGGTGCGGCTAATCGCCGTTCCCGGCGCTGGTTCCAGACTGACCCCGGCGACATCTTTAAGTTGCAGCCCCTCCGGACTGATGAAAGCATTCTCAATATCGCTCAAAGAGTCATACTGCTGCACAGCTAGGGCAGCAGTTAGCTGCGCTATAGATATACCGGCCTGACTCACCTTCTCCGGGGTGGGACTAATCAAAATCTTGTCACCGGCACTCCCCTCCACGGTAACACTATACACACCACCAATCGCTTCTAACCGGGGCATTACCTGGTCAACAGCGATTTGCTGCAATTCCTCCACAGGAATGTCTCCGCTGAGACTGAGGATTACTACCGGCATCATGTTTATATCGATAGGAAAAAGCCTGGGATTATCCCCCAACTCGGGCATCATTACCGGCAGGTTACGCACCTCGCTAGGTAAATCCAGTTCACTCAAATTCTGAGCTATGGTGCCGTTCACCCTATCCATGTCAGTACCATACTCAAACTGAGCAAAGACAAAGGAGCTACCTTCCGTGGAGGTTGAAGTAATATGCTTAAGGCCGGCAATACCGGCAATAGCCCCCTCCACAGGCATCGTAACCTCGCTCATCACCTCTTCAGATTGAGCCCGGGGGTATACGGTAATCACCGTAGTCATTGGAAGCTCAATATCCGGAATAAGCTCCATTTTAAGGGTAAGAGTAGCCCAGATAGACCCCCCGGCTACCAGAGCCGCAACCAGAATGGTCAACCACCGTTTCTTTAACGCGATTTTAGTAAGCCAGCTCATAGCACTAATTTTCCTTTCTTAAGACATCGGTCAACTAAGAAACCTAATCCTTCCCGTCTGTTGCTTTCGGCGACCTGTAATCACTTATCAGCTTCCCAAAACTGTCTAATTGCTCAGCCGCTATAGACAGTATTTGCTCAACGGCATCAACCTTGAGCAATAGTAAGCCCTGTACCTGGGGCGGACCGCAGACCAAGAGAGTATCTCCTGATTCTATGCCTAACTCCTTACGGGCATTAGCCGGTATGACCACCTGCCCCTTAGGGCTAACAATCGCTGAACCAAAAACCCTGGGCCTGTATAAACCACCTTTGAAGTCCACAACGCCTCCTTATTCTGAAAAGTAGGAAAATGCCAACTATTCCTAATTATACTACATCCACGGAAAGTTTCAAGGACCAACATTGAGGATATTCGGAGATGAACCGTCTTACTAAAGCAACGCAAGTAAGAGACGCATCAGCAGCCAGTAGACTACCTGAATCAGTATAATGGCTATCATCGGGGTGAAATCAAACACGCCAACACGGGGAATAACACGGCGCAGGGGTGCCAGGACAAGATCAGTAATCTGATGCAGAATAGCCACCAGCCTGTTCCTGGGGCCTATCATAAACCATGACAGGACAACCCTTATCAGGATAAGCGCAGTAAATACATTAAACAGAATATCAATAAACCTGAGTAGAAACGTCAATACCGCCTAACCTCCCAGTTGCTTAGCTTTATCATAGGCAGCAATAACCGCCTGCTTGACCAGCTCGGTGAAGGCCCCTTTTTCAAACTGGAGGAGAGCCTCGGCAGTGGTGCCGCCGGGAGAGGTGACCATCTCTCGCAACTCGGCAGGTTCTTTGCCGGACTTCTGGATAAGGTAACCCGAACCGAGCATTGTTTGTAAAACCATCTCCTGTGCCTTATCACGGGGGAGACCGATATGCACCGCAGCCTCAACCAGAGCTTCCACGAAAAGGAAAAAGTAAGCCGGACCGCTGCCGCTCACTGCGGTAGCCATATCAATATATTTCTCATCGTCAACGTAAATCTCCGTGCCCATCGCCCCCAGAATAGAGCCCGCCCACTCCCTTTGCTGCCCGGTTACCCCGGCAGTAGTCGTCCACACGCTTATACCCTCGCCAATCTGGGCCGGCGTATTGGGCATCGCCCGGACTACACAATCATGCTTCAGCCCTTCACGCAGGGTATCAAGCCTGGCACCGGCAATGATGGATAACACCAGTTGAGCCGGTTTAAGCTGACCGCCAATCTCAGCCATTACCTTGGCCAGGTTCTGCGGTTTAACGGCAAGGACCACCACATCCCTGCTGTCCGCAGCCTGCCGATTACCACCCACCACCACCACCTTATACTTCCGCTCAAGATACTCCCGGCGAGCCTCACTAATATCACTAACCGATATATCCTGTGGCAGACTTACTTTTTTGTCCAGAACAGCCGACAGCATCGCCTCCCCCATATTCCCCCCACCAATAAAAGCAATTTTCATAGTTTGTTAATCCTATCCCCTTTATCCCCTTCCCCTTACCAAGGGGAAGGGGAAGTTTTTCCGAAGAGGGACGAAGTCCCTCTTCCACTCCCGTTTTACTACGCGCTCTACCGAGCTAGCACTGTTCCAAGAATCTTCTTATCTGCTCCGCCTTCTCCGTCCTGCCCA
>CAZRDI010000037.1:0-11614 GCA_964598825.1 uncultured Dehalococcoidales bacterium | reverse complement strand
CCACCGGTAATCTTCTAAACAACCAAGGCGGGGCTAACTTCGGCACTGAAGGTGGTAAAGAAGATAATAATCTTTACTACGGCTATGTTGGCCTTGACACCACTAACTTCAATCTTCTAAAACTGGAGGCTGGAGAAACACCCTCAGCTAAATTCACTGTTGATGCATCTGGAAATGCTTCAGCCGCCGGGATTCTTAAAGCCCTAACCACTGGCTCTTATCTGACGGGTGATATTACTGTTTCCGGTGGCGATATTACTGGAGCCAATAGTGTTGTTTTGGATATTGGCGAAGCCAGTGCTGACTATATTACCTCCTCTGTTGGCTTGGCTGTTGGTGGAGCTCAAACTTATTATATCAACACTGGCACTAGCAATCTTAATGCGCTAGCGCTAGCTGGTGATTTAACTATTGATACTAATGATTTCTTTGTTGATGCCTCGGAAAACAAAATCGGCATTGGCACTACTACTCTTACAGAAAGACTTACTCTAGCAGGTAACGCTACCATCTCAGGGACTTTAGCTTTAGCCCCTAATGTCCAATTTGATGCCGGAACTTGTGATGCGGCTGCCGCCGGGAAAATGTATTTTGATGGTGATGAAAATAAATACTACTTCTGTAATGGTACAAATTGGACGGAAATGGGTTCGGGGAGTGGCGGAGGTGATTCCTGGTGGACCGAAGCCTTAGGTCTCCTCTACCCCGTCAATGAAACCCTAGATTTAGCTGTTGGCGGCACTTCAACGGACAGTGCCAATGTCAAACTTGGTGCTTCTTCAGACAGCAATTCTTTTATCGCTGGTGGCAATGTTGGTATTGGAACAACAGATCCAGGAACAAAACTAACCATTGCTGGTGATTCATCTTCAAGTCTTAAAGCAGGCCATCTTTCCACCGATAACATTCTTCTTTCAAGTCTAGAGGGAGGCATGTACTTTGGTGGAGTTGGGGTTAAAGAAAATCAGTGGGGCTTAAGTAACTATGGCGATACCTGGACAGCTAAAGACTCGAGTAGAGATTGGCGGCGAGTAGCTATGTCCTCTGACGGTAAGATTCAGACGGCAGTAGCCGAGGGCTATCAAATTTACGTCTCCACAGATTACGGTGATACCTGGACGGCCAAGGACTCGAGCCGAGATTGGGAAGGAGTCGCCATGTCCTCTGACGGTAAGATTCAAACAGCAACGGTAATAGGAGGCCAAATTTATGTTTCCACAGATTACGGCGATACCTGGACAGCTAAAGATTCAAATAGAGATTGGTATGGAGTGGCTATGTCCTCTGACGGAAAGATTCAGACGGCAGGAGATGGCACCCCTGGGCAGATTTATGTCTCCATTGACTATGGCAATACCTGGACGGCTAAGGACTCGAGCCGAGATTGGTATGATATAGCCATGTCCTCGGATGGGAAAATCCAGACGGCCACAGTTTGTGGCGGTCAAGTCTATGTCTCTACTGATTACGGCAATACCTGGACGGCCAAGGACTCGAGCCGAGGTTGGAGATATGTGGCTATGTCCTCTGACGGAAAGATTCAGACGGCAGGAGATGGCACCCCTGGGCAGATTTATGTCTCCACAGATTACGGCGATACCTGGATGGCTAAAGATTCAAGCCGAAAATGGAGAGGAGTCGCCATGTCCTCGGATGGGAAAATCCAGACGGCAGGAGTTGGTGACAGTCAAATCTATGTCTCCACTGACTACGGGGATACCTGGACAGCTAAAGACCCGAGTAGAAGCTGGCGTGGAGTGGCTATGTCCTCTGACGGAAAGATTCAGACGGCGGTGGCACCTTCAAGCCAAATTTATGTTTCTTATACTGATTCCTTTATCTATGGTGGAAATATAGGTATTGGGACAACCGATCCTTCAGCTAAATTAGACATCTCTGGGACCAATACTGGTAAACCCTTAGTCAGTCTAAATGAAACAGGAACTAATGATATTCTGGTGGCTTCGGTCTCCGGTAATCTGAAAACTTCTATCGATAATAATGGCTATTTAAATCTCTATGCCAATTATATTAACCCTACAACTTATGAACGAGGTAAATTAGGTTATGAAAGCGGCAGTAATGATTTTGATTTTGATTTCAACGCTGATGATGAAGCTAAGTTTAGTCAAGAAGACTTGGCCTACACCACTACTCTTAGTCCTTCGGCCACGAGTGGCGATATCACCTTAACTTTGGGTTCCGGCAATTGGAACACCAACAGCAAGGTCAAACAGGGAGCCAGAGTTGTCGGTAACAGTGGAATTGCTACAATTATGGAGGATCCTACAGCTTCCTCCACGATTAATGCTTATGTCAACACTTCTTTTACCAATACTAATCCCATCGCCTCCGGCGATTGGTATCTTTATGCAACTAAATTCAACAGTCTAGAACAATTAGTTTTAAATAATTTCACCAGTAAAAAAGACTTTGCTACTACAGGCAAGGGCGTCGTGCTTGCAGCTAGTGCTACCCAAATTGATACCAATAAAATCCTTGTTGTTTACCCTGATTGTAACCAAGACAGCGGGACATGCCAAGGCATTGCCGTTGTCGCTTCGGTCTCGGGAGAGACAATTAACTATGGTTCGGAAACAGTCTTTTTAAGCTCAGGCTGGACAGAAGACGAAATCTATGATTACTATATCTCGCTTTCTGCAACTAAATTGGATACGGACAAAGCTCTTATTGCTTACAGCGCTCCAACCACATATTATGGTAAAGCTCTTGTGGCCTCGGTTTCGGGAACCACGATTAGCTTAGGCAACGAAAGCACTTTTTTTGAAGGAAGTATTTATCATTATCTCTCCTTGGTCCCGATAGCGACAAATAAAGTTTTAATTGCTCATCCGGATAGTGATTCTGGCTCTGGTCATGCACTTGTTGTCTCGGTTAATGGAACAACGATCAATTATGGCTCATCAGTAACTTTCTGTTCCTATTGCGATGATGGATTCTCCGCGGCACAAATAGATACGGACAAAGCCCTTATTGCTTACGACGATGACTATTATGATGAAGCTTACGCTGTTGTCGCTTCGGTTTCGGGGGACACCATTAGTTTAGGTTCAGCTGAAGCTTTTAATTCATCATACGGTATATATGGTGTTTCGGTAGCCCAATTAGATACTGATAAGGCTTTAATTGCTTATGATGATAGCGAGGATTGGGAAGGAAACGCTATTGTCGCTTCGGTTTCCGGGACAACGATTAGTTTTGGAAGTGAGGCAACTTTTAATTTATATGACGTTTGGTATATGCATACAACTAAGTTGGATACCGATAAGGTCCTAATTGCTTACGTTGATGGGGATTCTTACTATGGCAATGCTATTGTTGCTTCGGTTTCCGGGACAACGATTAGTTATGGCTCACCTGAGGTTTTTGAACCAAACGAAGACGCTCCTGTTTTCGACGCCGTGGCGATTGACACTAACAAAGCTGTTTTATTAAGCGCCGATGACTATTGCTACGGTATAGGTAAAACCTATGTCGCTTCGGTTTCGGGGACAACGATTAGCCTGGGATCGGCCAACACCTTAAATCAGAATGCCGACGTTGAATATATTTCTGCTGTTAAGATTGCTACTGACAAAATCCTTCTCGCCTATTCTGATCCCGGTGATTCCAACCAAGGAGAAGCCGTGGTGGCCAGTATTTCCGGAGATAATATTAGCTATGGTGCAGGAACAACTTTTGCCGCTACTGCCTATGATATTTCTGTAGCCAAATTGGATACTGATAAGGCCTTGATCGTTTATACAGACGACAGTGATTGTGGAACCGCTGTTGTCGCTTCGGTTTCGGGGACAACGATTAGCTATGGTTCAGCTGAAGCCTTTTCAGGTTACGGCTATGAAGCCTCTGTATGTCAATTGGATACTGATAAAGCTTTGATTGCTTATGATTATGATGGCGACGGAGTAGCTGTTGTCGCCTCTGTCTCAGGAACAACGATCTCCTATGGGAGCGACGAATATTTTAACTATAGCAATCCCTACTATATTTCTGTAGCCAAATTGGATACTGATAAAGCTATTATTGCTTATAGCGACAGTGGTGATGGAATTGCCGTTGTCGCTTCGGTTTCAGGGACAACGATTAGTTATGGCAGTGAGGAATATTTTAGCTATTACTATCCTTACTATATCTCTATCGCTAATTTGGATACTGACAAAGCTCTGATTGCTTATTCTGAATATTACAACAACTATTATGGCTATGCTATTGGCGTTTCGGTTTCTGGAAGCACAATCACCCTGGGGGATGCTGCCAATTTTAATGCCGTAGGTGATATTCAAGGATTATCCACAGCTAAATTGGATACCGATAAGGCCTTAATTACTTATATCAATAGTGATTATGACGGGATTGCTCTTACAGCTTCTGCTTCAGGCTTAACAATTACTTTTGGCGATGAAAACACCTTTAGTTCGAACCCTGTCAGCACTCTTTTTTCTACTGATTTGGATACTGATAAAGCCTTTACGGCTTTTGGCCGGTTTGTCTCTACTCAATATTACGGCACTGCTTCGGTTATGGAATCAGATGGAAACACGGTCGGTAATAGTTTTTATTCTGATGATGAATATTATGTTACAACTACAAGTGACGACAATCAGCTACTAGTTACTTCTTGGTCAAACTTTGATCCACCTGTTGTCTCTCAAACCTTAAATAATCAAACTGTAAACTACTCTATCAGTTTTGATGATCGAACAACCTGGAAAATTTATGATACCACCGAGGGAGATAGTGGCTGGCGGCCAATTGCCAGAGATAATTCTGGAACTTGGGAATATAATAGCAATACGACTGCCGGAGCCACAGATATTACCTGGACCTCAGCCTCCACTAATACTCAATTCGGGGCTTTAGACCAGGCTTTCCAAGTTACTGCCAATCAACTAACAGGCTATGAATTTAATAATATTACTACTTCTCAATGGATTGAGAGTGGCGGTTTTTCCGCCGGCAGCACCCAAACCATAGATTTTGCCTATGGTCTTAAAACTACCAGTAAGGTCATCACCCCAAAAGTATCCCAAAATTCTTTTAGCAACGTTAATGATAGTAAAGGAGTTCTAACCTTAGCTTCTGAAGAAAATGGCAGTGGTTTAGCCAAAGCACTGAAACTTAGCGTTGGTTCAATTGACGCTCTTTTTATTAACAACTCAGGCAATATTGGCATTGGGACAACTTCCCCAACCAGTAAGTTAGATGTCGCCGGCACGGTTGATTTAAGAGGAGCCGACGGTCAAATTGGTTTAAATGTTAATGCTGATGGCGAGGTTGGTATTGGGACAAATACCCAAACCGATAAGTTAGATGTCGCCGGCACTGTCAGTCTCAGAGGGGCAGCTGGCCAAACTGGTCTTTATGTTAGTGAAGACGGCTATGTTGGTATTGGGACAACTAGTCCTGGGTATGAACTAGATGTCAGTGGTAACGGTTATTTTTCCACGGCCGTTGGAATAGGAACCAGTCCTGACTATTATACTGGTGTTAACGTTATTAAATATGGTTACGGTAGTGCAAGCGCTTATGGAGAAAGGAATGTTGTTGGCGTCTATGGTTATGGCTATGGAAATCCAAAAGCTTTTGGAAATTACAACCAGGTCATGGCTACTGCTTATAGCGGAAGTGGGACACCACCGGTAGCTTATGGCTCTTATAATTATATTGTCACCGCGAATAATGCCTATGTGGAAAATGGATTCGCCAATTTCTCTTCTTTAAGAAGCTACACTGGAGATACTGTTTATGGCAACTATATCCAAGACGACTCTGGCTATTCAGGCGGTGGTACCCAATATGGCCTCTATGTCGATTTAGATGATACTGATACTACTAATTATTCTCTTTATATTGAAGATGGTAGCGGCAGTTCCTACTTCGGTAGTGATGTCAGTATTGGTGGTGGATTAACCGGCTCTGAAGATGCTTTATCTGTCAATACTGGCGCTGGCTTTTCTGGTAATCTTTTAAAACTAGCGGTTAATAGTAGTCAAAAATTAGCCATTGATTCTACTGGAATGTTGACTACAGCCTCTGGTGTTTTTACTTCCACTGTCACCGATGCGGCTGATGCTATTGGTTTTAAATTGATAACACCAGCTTACACTACTGCCGGGGCCAAACTTCTTTCGGTCTGGAATAATACTGACGAAAAAATGTCCTTGGATAAAGATGGTGTTTTAGCTTTATATAACTCCGAATCGATGATTTACAATAGTTCCGGGGATATTACTATTGACGCTGCTTCGGGTAATGTTTCTTTTGCCAGTAATAATCTGATTAATATTGATGATTTAACCATGGGCGGTACAGCTTCAATTTCCGGCACGCCTAATTTGACCTTAATTCCGACAACTAATTTAGCCAAAATCTATACCTTAAACGGTGGCGACTTAGCCTTTTTTACTTCTGTTGGCGGTGATACAGGAGTCGCAGAAAGATTAAGACTTACAAATTCTGGTGATGTGGGGATAGGGACAACTACCCCAAGCTACAAACTCGATGTAGCGGGAACAGCGGGCTTTAATTCGGGCGGGGTAACGATCGATACTGACAGTTTCGTTAATGCTGCTCGTTTTGTGGATACCGCCAATTCTGATTATTACATTGATCCAGCCCATGCCGGTACTTCTGGTACATTTTATGGCAATGTTGGTATTGGAACAGTTACTCCTTCAGCCAAACTCCAAGTCAATGGCGATGTTTTCATCAACGCCAACACTTCGACTGATGATGTTGTTAAAACAACTACAACTGATTTTACGATTTCCGGCTACGCCACCAGTAATGTCACCACGACTAGCAATCAAATTTCTATAGATCTAGATTCAGGAGCAGGAGCAGCCGTCTCTGCTGGGCCAACTGCCGCTAATAATGTTTATGTTTATGCTCATTCTTTCCAAAGACCAGATGGGAAGTTTGTAACCCCAGGAGGTACCAGTAGTACTAGTACTAATATTTATGACCCTAGTACTAATACTTTTTCCAGTGGGCCAACAACCACAGCAGCGACTTGGAGCGGACAAAATTCCTTCCAAAGACCGGATGGGAAGTTTATCCTTCTTATAGGAAATAGCACTACTACCAACATCTATGATCCGGCAACAAATACTTTTAGTGCTGGACCAGCTTTGACCGCGGCAATACACGATGGATCACACTCCTTCCAAAGGCCAGATGGAAAAACTGTCGTAATTATAAGTAGTACTAGTACCACCACTAATATTTATGATCCATCAACGAATACTTTCAGTGCTGGACCAGCTTTAAGTGGTAATGCTCACCAAGGAAGTCATTCATTCCAAAGACCGGATGGGAAATATATCACGATTCATGGTAATAGTACCACTGGCACTAGCATCTATGATCCGGCGACAAATACTTTTAGTGCTGGACCAGCTTTAAGTGGTAATGTTGGTGCGGGTGGTCAGTCCTTCCAAAGACCGGATGGGAAATATATCACGATTCATGGTAATAGTCTCTCCACCACCAGCCTTTATGATCCATCAACAAATACTTTTAGTGCTGGACCAGCTTTAACTACTACCGCGGGCTGGGGTAGCCATTCTCTTCAGTATCCAGATGGAAAGTTTTTGGTAATTGTTAGTGGCACCACCACTAATATTTATGATCCATCAACGAATAGTTTTAGCGTCGGTCCAAGCTTAACAGGTAGTGAATTTTATGGATCCCATTCCTTCCAAAGACCGGATGGGAAATATATAACCTTTTTAGCTAATGACACCACTACTACTAATATTATTGATCTAGGTTGGCAAACTTCCGGCTATTGGGAATCAGAAGATTTAAACATTACCACCCTTTCTAATTCTTCTTCCTTATCTTGGAAGGCGGCTAATGAAGATTCAACCAATCCTTCTAGGTTGGACCAGAAAAATATTATTTTTCAAGTCAAAACTGCCTCGACTCAAGGAGGCCTAACATCAGCTACCTACCAAACCATCAATAATTCCGGTGATAATATTCCCATAACCTCTGGCGATACCTGGGCTAAAGTTAAAATTAATTTCAATGTTCCGATTCCTGCTAATCCAACAGGAGCTAATTATAGTATCAAACAAACTAATGTCTGGCTTGGTGAATCTAGTACTTTCTATCAACGCCAGTTCCCTGTTCCAGCTGTTTTTGAATTCAGCATTGAAAATCCGATTGCCTCTAAAGGCGGATCAGGAGCCTTAAGTAATTCCTGGCTTTATAATTCTTCGGGTCTTGGCGACAATTCATCTAACCACCCTACCTTAGAAAATCTTGAGACCGACAATGATAATGCCTTAAAAATAACTTTTTATAAAAACCTTAATGATAATACGACTAACGACGGTATCCAAATCTATTCCTCAACTTCTTCACTCACAGCTAATGCTGGTTCTGGAGCTCATACCCTCAAAAGACCAGATGGAAAATTCTTAATAATATTAGGTGATACGTCAACTACTACTAATATCTATGACCCAGCCACCAGTACCTTTACGGCTGGACCGGATTTGACGGCCAACGTCGGCGTGGGAGCTCATTCCTTCCAAAGACCGGATGGAAAGTTTGTCACTATTTTAGGAGGGACAACAACGACGAGCAATATTTATGATCCTCTAATCAATACTTTTTCCGCTGGACCGGACTTAACAGCTACGGTTAAATTGGGAGCTCATTCCTTCCAAAGACCGGATGGAAAGTTTGTCACTATTTTGGGTAACAGTACAATCACCAACATCTACGATCCAGCCACTAATAGTTTTACGGCTGGACCGGACTTAACGACCACAGCTGGCTACGGGTCTTATTCTTTTCCAACGCCAGATGGGATGTTTATCACGGTTAGTGGTGCAGGAGGCACATCAAGCAGTAGATACGATCCGGCCACTAACGTCTTCTTAACCGGGCCTACTACCGGTTATTATGTATATCCAGGTGCTCAAGCTTGGCAACAAGCAAACGGGCTATTTGTTACTGTTTCATACCATACTAGCCAGACATGGTCCAGTTTCTTCTGTTATGATTATGATTCGAATTACAATGCCTTTATTAATAGAGGATATTTAACCACTTATGCTCGCTATGGATCTCATTCCCTGCAAATGCCAAATGGAAAATTCTTTGTCATATTAGGTAATACCACTACCACCACCAACATCTATGATCCGTCTACTACAATTACTTACCAACAGGCTGGACCGGCTTTGACAGCAGGGGTAGAAGAAGGAGGTCATTCCTTCCAAAGACCAGATGGAAAATTTGTCACTATTCTTGGTAATCAAACAACTAATGTTGATATTATTGACGTCGGCTGGGCTTTAACTGGAACTTATATTTCCGAACCAATTAATTCTTCCTCATTATCAACCGACACCATTCTTAACTGGAAAACAGCTAACAGTAAAGACAAAGTTACCGCCAAAGTAAGAACGGCCGACAGCGCAACTGCTCTCGGTTTGGCTTCTTGGACTGATGTCCCCTATAATGGCGCTGATGTTAATTCTTCAGGCAATAGTTGGATTCAGGTTAGATTTGATTTGGAAGGAAGCCTGTCTGATTCTCCAATAGCAGGAGCACTAAAGAATGTTTGGGTTAGTGATTCCGGTGTCGTTAATTACTATCGAGAACCATCCTCCCCGACCTTAACCTCTTATTCCCTAGCCAATAGAACTGACGGTAGTGTCTTGGCCATCAGCTCTAATAATTCAACTATTTTCAGATTTACTTCTGAAGGTTCAGCTTTTACTGGTCTTGACGGAGCTTGGTATTCTGGCGGAGCTGACATCGCCGAATATTATTCTTCCTCTCAGGAGCTTGGAGCTGGAGAAATCGTTGTCGTTGATGAGAACCAAACTCAAGCAATGGTCCGCTCTAGTAAACCCTACCAAGCAACTTTAGCTGGAGCTGTCTCGACAACCCCTGGTTTCGTTGCCGGAGCCTACACTGAAGGAGGCTATCCAATTGCTTTATCTGGACGAGTTCCAGTCTTGGTCTCTGACGTTAACGGTCCTATTAAAACTGGTAATCCAATTACCTCTTCTGATATCCCTGGGGTCGGTATGAAAGCGACTCAATTTGGTCCGATTGTCGGTCGAGCTTTAGAAGATCTCGAAGGAACAACTGGTTCTATTATGACTTTTATTGACGTCTCTTTATATGACCCTCATCTTCTATTAGCTTCAACTGGTGATTTAGTGATTAAAAAAGAAGCCAGTCAATCTGGTAGTCCTAATGATGAAGCTACTTCTTCAGCTCTTCTGGCTAAATATAATCTTAAAGATAGTCTCGGAGAAATTATTCAGAGAATTGGCGCCTTCTCTGAAGCCGCTATTGCCAATCTTCGGGCTGGCCGAATTGAAACAGAAGAACTAATCAGTCCCCTTATTAAAGGAAAAGAAATAGAGACAGAAAGACTAAGTCTCTCAGAACTTACTCCCCTAGCTGATCAGGATCTTGTCATTAATCTTCAACCGACTTTAACTAGTGATCAAGAAGCTAGTGAAAGTAGTTCTAGTAGCTTTGGTAAATTAATTGTTAAGGGCAAAGAAGGAAAAGAAGTTGTCTCCATCGATGCTGAAGGTAACGCCAGCTTTAGTGGCGAACTTAGTGCTGAAAACTTACAAATAAACAATGACGCGACAATTGCCGGAACATTATATGCTGATGAAATCATCACCCGCCATGGTAAATTTGGTGATTTATTGGTCAATGAAATTGTCAAAACAGAAACACCAATAGAATCCATGGATGAATTTTTCATTAATGAAGCGACTGATTCAGCTATTCTTTCCGAGGAAGAAATCAATAATCTTATCAATGAAATTTTAGCTTCGGTTCCGGAAACAACTTCCCAAGCGGAGCTGTCCGAAAATATCAGTATACCAAACGATTTGCTTGTTTCCAATTCCCTAAATATTGGCGGAACTTTATCCCTGGCTGATAATGCCATTAATACTTTTTCCGGCCCGCTCTATCTACAAAGTTTAGGCCTTGGCGGGATAGATATTCTGGCCGGCAAGATTGTCATTGATGAACATGGTAATGCTACTTTTGAAGGCGATCTAACCATTAAAGGCAAACTAGCTGCTAAATCCATTAATCCCCTGCCAGAAAATGATTTAGTTATTAATTTAGCCCAAATTCCTATTACTAATGAATCAGAGACTGACCTACCTAATGAAGCTACCCAAAGTGCTTTTGGCAAACTCCTAATTAAAGGATTTGAAGGTCAAACAGTAGCTTCTATCGATGCTTCAGGTAGCGCCTATTTTGCTTCTCTGGGGCTTGAGGCTGATTATTCGGCCACTCAATCTGGAACAATTATTGCCGCTTATGATAATTGGCTTGAAAATAATGAATATTCTCCAGCTATCAAAACCAATGCGACTACTGGTCTTGCTATCTTGCCAGCTTATGAACAAGAAATAATGATTTACAATCCCAAGATTACTGACCAAAGCTTAATCTATATCACACCAGTGACCGATACCGAAAACAAAGTCATCTATGTTAAAGCTAAGAAGGCTGAAAAGCCAGCCTTCTTTAATGAAAATAATGAACTTATTCCCGAAGAAAAAGGTTGGTTTAAGGTCGCCATTGA